>DUNT01000110.1 GCA_012839205.1 Clostridiaceae bacterium | reverse complement strand
TTCAAGGGTTTCACGCCGTAGTCCTCACTCGGACACCTGGTTCTTCGAATGATTATACTTTTTGTCCGTTAACAAAACATTACCATCTTTATCTGTGCTTATATCCAAATGATCCCCGCCAAGATCCAGGGCTACTGAAACAATCTTGCCCGTATTAACGGATTCTGCCTCATCAGAAACATCAGAAGGTTTCATTTCATCAACCCTTACTTCCCCTTTATCATTTGCTACAATCTCCATTATACTGCCATCGTGATTAAATGCTACTTTAACTGCAAAGCTTTGTTCAGAAAACATTAGCCTGTTAAGCTCACCTTCACCGCTTCCGGTGTCGGCAGGATTAACCTGTTTTTTCTCTTGCTTATCCTGCAATAATTGGGGGGCGGTCTCAACATCAAGTGTATTCGTTGCTACTACAACTCCGTCTTCAGCATATGTATTAACCTGACTGTTAAGATTATTTGCAATTGCAGCACTTTTTCGGTCATCAGCAACAGCTAAGGTTATCAGCTGAGCATTTTCATTCGCTTGTACTGTATTCTGTTCCTGCGTCAGATTTGCAACTGCTTCCTGCAGCGAGTCTGCCGTAATTATGCTATGCTCCTTACAGTTGTTATCTCCACTTTCAAAGTCAACCGCATTTCTCGTTGCCGCTTCTCCAAATTGAGTGTTATCATTCAGTTGACAGGATTTTTGTCTTGCTTTGGCTAGGCTGCCCCCAAGAGCAACTGCAATAGCGGCCAGCTGAATATTTTCGTTATCCTGGTCTACAGCCTGATTCTGTGTAATATCTAAATCAATCAGCTGCTGAATTACAGAGTCGCAGCTGCATGATGTTATCAAGTTTATCTTTTTTTCGCAGCTCATCTTCTCACTCCTTTCCCATCCACCATAACATTCCCGTCGGAATTTGCTTCGACATCCAGTGATACCCCGTCTAAATTAAGGATAACGTGGAGTTTATCAAAGTTTAATACCAAAGGCTTTGTATCAGTGTCATCTTTATCGTTTACATCAAACGCAAATTGTTTAATGGTTGTGTTTCCGGTCTGAAGATTGCTCTGGATTTCCCTTCCATTAATGCTTATTGAGGATAAAGGTGTTTTATCTAAAACCTTATCCAGGTTTTCGTTTGCGTTATACTGTGAATTAACACCCTCTTGATTTAATTTATCAGCCTGAGTCGACTCCACTAAAGGACAATTTGTAGCTACAGTAAATCGTATTTCATTGGTGGCATTGTCCTGACCTATACAGTCTCTGTCTATTTCTGTTTCTGCATTTGCTATCACTGTATTTACTCCGAATATACTAAAATTAGCTTGAATGTCTTGCCGGTTTTGTTGATCGGAAGCACTAAAGGATGTATCAGAGTCTGCACAAATATCGCCGCAGGTCAAAGTCTCACAGGATGTGGCTATGACATTGGCAGCCCGGATATCAGTGTTTATCTGGCAATTTTGCTGTGATGCCTTTGCTGTTTGTCCGTTTATAGCCATGGCGATTGCCGCAGTTTGTAAAGTCATATTAAGTTGAAGCACGCTTTGATCCTGACTTAAATCAGAACTTGCGGTTCGCTCGACTACTCTGCCACAGCCTCAGAGCCATTACCAATAGCTATTGCAACCGCTACCCCTTGAAAGCTGCTGTTGCTTTGTGTCACCGCCTGAGTCTGGGCAAGATCAGCATTAATTCTTTGTTCCAATACAGTAATCGCTGTAGGGCAACTCATCCCATCTAACCTCCTAGTTTTTAAAATTTTTGACCCAGATATCTTCAAAAAATTTGAGATATCTATTTTATTGCCTGTTTCATAATATGTCGGAGATTGAAAGTTGGACAAAGGTTAGCGGGAATATTGTTAATTAGAAGTTCGCTAAGGTTCAAATCATATCTTCCCGGAGAAGTTTTAAATGGCATCCTCAGAAACTACAATAAAAAAACACCTGCTCAGATATGGTCTGACAGGTGATTTTTTTATTCCTTGCGCTTTTCGTGATACAAAGTCTCAAGAAACCACCGCCGGATAATACATTAGTACATATTAAGCTTTAATTTTGGCTTATTGGTCTATCCGGATTATTCTTTTATTTTATACACTAGACAATACACATCATTATTATGCTTTAAAACATAGCTATTCCCGGTGTTGAAAAACATAGCTTGCTTATCTTTCTGTATTTCGTCAAGATTTTGCCAATGTTTCCTAATAGCATCCAGTGGGTTTTTCGCTATAATGTAAAAGTTTCGCAGATCTTTTGTGTTTATAAAAAACAGAATTGACAAAGCCGTTGCTTAGCTATATTATGCTGATAAGCAGCGGTTTTTTTATTCTATAAGGCCTGAAAGGAGGGCCTTGTTATGAGCAAGTGGAAAAAGGCGATTTTAATTCTATGTTTGTGTCTTTCTATTGCGGTATCCATATCGTCCGGCACCATTGCTAAATATATAAAGACCCCGGAATCTATGGATGCATCGGTTACCGCAAAGTATTACCGGTACTAAAAAATATGGTTTAACTGAGAAAATAGATTATATATGCACAGGCGGTGGAGCACTTATCCGCTTTTTGACAGGATAAGAGCTTCCTGTAGCAAAAGCATTACGTCATGCTGCAGACGCTTTTAACGGGAGGAAATCATGATTCTTGAATTCGGATTCGGAACAGGCCTGCAGACTGTAGATGTACCAGCAAAAAATCTGATAGATATTTTGATACCAAATGAAGTGCAGCCCGGACTAAAAGGTGAATCCGAAGTAATAAGAGGACTTCAGACACCAATTGATTCTCCGCCTTTATCCCGGATTGTAAAACCCGGTGAAAAGATTGTGATTGTCACAAGCGATATCACCCGTCCTATGCCTACATATGTTGTAATGCCTTTTATATTGGACGAGCTTTATAAAGCCGGTGTTGCACCTTCAGATATAACACTGGTATTTGCTTTGGGCAGCCATAGAAAACATACCGAGGAAGAGCGCAAAAAATTAGCCGGTGAACGCGCATGGAATGAGATTCGTTGTATAGATGGAGATATGTCGGACTGTGTTCATATGGGTGTTACCTCAAGAGGAACACCGGTAGATATTGTGCGTATCGTTGCAGAAACTGATAAACGAATATGTTTAGGGAATATCGAGTATCACTATTTTGCTGGATACAGTGGTGGTGCTAAAGCGATTATGCCTGGAGTATCCAACAGGGAGGCAATCCAGGCAAATCATTCCCGCATGGTAGATTCGGCTGCCTGTGCTGGTAGGTTAGAGGGGAACCCGGTGCGGGAGGATATTGAAGAATCCGTAGCACGTTTCTGTCCAGTAGATTTTATTCTTAATGTCGTTCTGGATGAAAAGAAACAAATAATCCATGCTGTAGCCGGTCATCCGGTAAATGCTCACCGGGCAGGCTGCTCTTTTTTGGATTCACTCTATTCCAAGAAAATAAAGGAACAAGCGGATATTGTAATATGTTCCCAGGGTGGCGCACCCAAAGATTTAAACCTCTATCAGACACAAAAAGCACTAGACAACGCAAAGCACGCTGTGAAGAAAAATGGGATCATAATAATGATCGGTTCCTGCCGCGAAGGCTTGGGCGAACGAGTGTTTGAGCAATGGATGACAAATTGCGAAAATGCACATACATTAATTGAACGCATACAGAGAGATTTTCAATTAGGTGGACATAAAGCTGCGGCTATAGCGATGGTGCTTGAAAATGCCGATATATATCTTGTATCCGAAATGGAACCCGACTTTGTGAAAAGCATATTCTTAAAACCTTTTCCTTCGGCGCAGGCAGCATTAGATGCTGCATTTGACAAACTCGGCAAGAACGCAACAGTCCTGGCAATGCCTTATGGAGGCTCTACGCTGCCTGTTGTGATGAAATAATCAAATGTTTGAAAGGAAGAAAAATCATGGACTACGCAAAAGAATCACTAAAGCTGCACAATGAATGGAAGGGCAAAATTGAAGTCAGAGCCACAGTACCTGTTAATACAAAAGAAGATCTTTCCCTGGCCTATACTCCCGGTGTCGCCCAGCCTTGTCTTGAAATTCAAAAGGATATTATGAAAAGTTATGATCTGACCCGCAGATGGAATTTGTGCCTGGTAGTAACAGACGGTACAGCCGTGCTTGGGCTTGGAGATATAGGCCCCGAAGCAGGCATGCCTGTTATGGAGGGCAAATGTGTTCTGTTTAAATCCTTTGGTGATGTAGATGCATTCCCGCTTTGCATCAAGAGTAAGGATGTAGACGAAATTGTAAATACAATTTACCTTATCTCCGGAAGTTTTGGCGGTGTAAATTTAGAGGATATCGCAGCGCCCCGTTGTTTTGAGATTGAAAAGAAACTTAAAGAAAAATGTGATATTCCTATTTTCCATGACGATCAACACGGTACAGCGGTGGTTACATTAGCAGGCATCATTAACGCATTAAAGATAGTAGGCAAAAAGAAGGAAGACGCGAAAATCGTTGTCAACGGTGCAGGCGCTGCAGCAATATCCATCACTAAATTGCTTCTATCCGATGGCTTTAGAAATATCATACTTTGTGACCGAAGCGGTGCTGTCTATAAAGGCCGTGAGAAGGGTATGAACGCCATAAAGGAAGAGATGGCTGATGTAACAAACCTTGATAAAAAGCAAGGAGATTTAAAAGATGTGTTGGTTGGAGCAGATATATTCATAGGTGTATCGGCACCCGGCGTTTTGACTGCCGAAATGGTAATGACTATGGCTAAGGACCCTATTGTATTTGCATGCGCCAACCCTACACCGGAGATCAATCCTGATGATGCCAAGGCAGGCGGAGCAAAAGTAATAGCCACAGGTCGCAGCGATTACCCTAACCAGATCAATAATGTCCTTGCATTCCCTGGTATATTCCGCGGTACATTTGATGTGCGGGCAAGTGATATCAATGATGAAATGAAAATCGCGGCAGCATATACGTTAGCTGGATTAATCACTGACGAGGAGCTCACTCCCGAATACATTATACCTAAAGCATTCGATAAAAGGGTTGGAGAAGCCGTTGCCAAGGCTGTTGCAGAAGCAGCCAGAAGAAGTGGTGTTGCTCGCATTTAATAATTAGACCAAGTTTAACAAAAGTAATGTGAATATTGGAGGGTGGGGAAAAATGTTGGAGCACTTAATCTTTAAGCACTCCAACATTTATTTTAGAACCATCAGAATCGGGATAAGGCCTGATTCCTTATCTTATTCCAACCCTGCACCCTTCATGGCTGAAAGGGCATGATTAGTATAATGTGCTAAAACTCCCCGACGCTGCGTAATCACTGGATTACGGTGACTTTTTCTGCGTTCTTTAAGAATCCGGATCATCTCTTCTTCACTCTTTTTTTCTCCCTTTACACCGTTTACCTGCAGGCGGCGCTCCGGGATATTTATTTCAATCAGATCATAATCTTCGAGTAAGGCAATAGGGCCGCCTGCCATTGCTTCAGGTGAAACATGACCAATGCATGCACCCCTTGTCCCTCCGGAGTAACGGCCATCTGTAATTAACGATACTGTCCCGTTAAGGGCAGGATCGGATACTATTGCCTCTGTTGTCATCAGCATTTCCGGCATCCCTGTACCTCTCGGACCCTCATAACGGATAACAAGCACATCACCCTGATTGATTTCATGGTTAACAACAGCATTATAGCAATCTTCTTCGTTGTTGAATACTCTGGCTGGACCTACATGCACACGCATGTTATTTGGAACTGCCGAATACTTTACAACAGCCCCATCCGGTGCCAGATTCCCCTTTAGAACAGCAATGGAGCCAATCTCCTCGCATTTTTCAACCGGAACCAGGACCTGATCACGTTCGAGACCATAGTTATGAAGATATCCAAGAATATTTTCAAAGTAGCCCTCTCTCTGAAGCTGCTCAAGATTTTCACCAAGTGTTTTACCAGTAACGGTCATTACACTAAGATCCAGATGGTTCTTAATCATAATCTGAACCATTGGCATGCCTCCGGCAGCCCAAAGTGCTTCTGTTGTATATCTGCCGCTGGGGGCAATATTGGCAACATGCGGGACTTTATGGTTGATTCGGTCAAACTCTGCAATGACATCCATATCCAGGCCGGCTTCACGAACAAGATCAGGAATATGTAAAAGTCCATTTGTCGACCCTCCGATTGCCGCATGGACAGCAATTGCATTTCGAACCGCTGCAGGAGTAACAATATCTGAAAACCGAAGTCCCTGCCTTACAAGATTCATTATCTGTTCTCCGGCCTTCCTGGCGTATGCCTTGATCTCCCGTTGTGTCGCAGGAGCCAGTGCATTTCCGGGGAAACAGAGTCCTAGTGCCTCCACCATACTCTGCATCGTCGAAGCAGTCCCCATAAACTGGCATGAACCCACTGAAGGGCACCCTGTCACCTTATATCTGCGCAGTTCTTTTGCTGAAATTTCACCACGCTTCACACGAAGCGAAATATCATGATCCCCTAAAGAAGTAGACATGTTTGGGCTGACTCTCATACTGCCGCCGGGAACAAAAACAGTCGGCAGATTCAGGCGAGCCGCAGCTTTAAGTTGGGCAGGTATGGACTTATCACAGGATGATATCAGAACAATACCATCCCATGGCTGATGACGCCCGTGAAGTTCAACCATATCAGCGATGGATTCCCTAGACGCAAGAACGTAGTTCATGCCGTCATGTCCCTGTGCACATCCATCACAAATATCGGTTACATGAAAGTTAGCGGGATGTCCACCACCAACATAAACACCGTTTGACGTCTGTTGAGCTAACTCCAAAAGATGAGCGCTGCCAGGATGGCTATCGCCCCATACATCACTGATAAGAATCTGAGGTTTTGTAATGTCTTCTTCAGACCATCCGGTTCCCAGTTGAAGCGCATCAAATTGCGCCCACAAAGCTCTTTCGTTTTTACTCGACGGACAAAATCCGCAGTTATCCAGTGAACAACCCATAATTGCCTCCTATGAAACTATAAATTCAGAATGCTTAAAGATCAACGCTGGAGTTACATTCTGCTAAAACAATTATATAGCATGGGGTCTTTTTTACAAAGGTATTAACTATTGTAAATCAGGCATTGCCACGCTGCTCTCATCTTATTGCCATTCACCATGGATAAGGAATACCTCGATAATCAAAGAAATTCCATTTATATGGCATATCCGGTAACCGTTTAAAAAGATTTAAGATACCCTCCGCGCTTTCCCATGGGTCAATATTGCTATGCGGTCCTCAAAGTTATATACATCTTCAAGAATCGGCAGTGCTTTCCCCCACTTATCACGCTTCCATATTTCATTATCCTGATCCTTCGAATGATACCATACATTCCACTCGTCAAAGGAAAGGTTTATTTTGTGCTTGGAACGCTTCTTTCCTTTAATCGCATCACAGATGCTCACGACTGTCTTAATGAAATCATCAAGATCCATAGTCCGTGCCAGGAATCCTGGAGTATCGTTTGTTGGGTTTCCATAATAACGATGCAACGATACATAGTCGATGTTTTCATAGCATTCATCCAACATGGTCAATTCCCATGAGCCAAACGTAGGCATATCACTTTTGGAGGAACCACATACAACCAGCTCAATACTCGGATCTACCCATTTCATCAACTTCGCAGATTCATTTGCGATGCGACCATACTCGTATGCTGTTTTACTTCCGATCTGCCAAGGACCATCCATTTCATTGCCCAGGCACCACAATTTAATTCCAAACGGATCCTTGCGCCCATTTTTAATACGCATATCTGAAAACTTACTCCCTCCGGAATGGTTGCAGTATTCCACAATATCCCGTGCATTTTCAGGTCCTCGCGTACCCAAGTTGATACAATACATAAGTTCACTTCCGGCTTTCTGGCACCAGTCATAAAACTCATGCAGACCGACATCATTAGTCTCGGTTGTAAACCATGCCAAATCTAAACGTTTTGGACGCTCATTGAGCGGGCCAACTGAATCCTCCCAGTTAAAACCGGAAACGAAATTTCCACCGGGATATCGGATAACCGGAACATTTAGCTTGCGCACCAGTTCCAGAACGTCACTTCTAAAGCCCTGTTCATCCGCTCTGGGATTTGTAGGTTCATAAATACCACTATATACTGCTCGACCTAAATGCTCGATGAAAGAGCCAAATAGTCTTGGATCAATTTTGCCAATCTGGTATGATTTATCTAGCGTAATCTTTGCTTTTAACATTAGGCACCAACTTTCTCTTCTGCTTTTTCAAAAATAATAATATTCTTTACTGTTTCGCTCGGATTCTCATATGCAGATGAATACGCTTCGGCAGTCTGCTCAAATGTAAAGCGCTTTGTCACAATTCCATTGATATCCGCGAGTCCTCCGGCAATAAGTGAGATCGTAGTGGGATAAAGATTCTTATATCTGAAGATCGAAGTAATCTCGACTTCCTTGGTGCTGAGCAAACCCAGCGGTATATCATTAAGCTGATCTTCACCCATACCGACAATCACAACTCTGCCGTTAGGGCGAACAAGCTGCATACTCAGTTTTACCGTAGAAGAAAAACCGGCACAGTCAAGCACCACATCAACACCGCGACCATTTGTAATTTTCATCACTTCACTGACAATATCGCCCCTACTATCAACCGTATGGGAAGCTCCAAGTTTAAGTGCTGTATCAAGTCTAAGTTTAATGATATCAGAAACGATGATTGTTGATGCACCGCTTGACTTCGCTGCAAACATCGTGACCAAGCCAATACAGCCGGCACCTATAATCAGAACTGAATCCCCCGCTTTAACCTTACCGGTCAATACAGCATTTACACCGATTGCCATTGGTTCAACAAGCGCGCCCTGTTCCAAAGTCATATTATCAGGCAATTTGAATGCATAGTTCTCCGGATATGCAATATACTCCATCAAGCAGCCGTTATATGGCGGTGTTGCCAAAAATATTACATCGGGACAGAGATTATAATGGCCGGTACGGCACATTTCACACGTACCGCAGGAAATGCCAGGTTCAAGCGCTACGCGATCGCCTACATGCAATTTAGTAACTTCAGCACCTGTCTCAACAACAGTGCCAGCGCACTCATGTCCTAGAATAAAAGGATACTCTACTACAAAATCACCGATTCTTCCATGACTATAGTAATGAACATCACTGCCACATACTCCAATAGCCCCCATGCGTACCAATACTTCCTTCGGGCCAATTTTCGGTATTGGAATTTCTCGCATTTCAAGCTGTTTCGATGCCGTTAAGAAAAAAGCACGATTTTTTATTGACATACTACACACCTCTTCCCAATCTTTTGTTTTCTCAAGTTTTATCGTTATTTCTTTGTTTTTCTTTTCTTAAGAGAAATCCATATAAATGTGGTGGATATATACCCCCCTAATGAACTTACTATCATCACATCTTTCTTTTATCTTTGCAAACGACTATAATTATTCAGACTTTACTCATAAAATATTCCTTTTAAAATATGTGAAATAGTTTTGCGGAAGTGTTTCTATTCGTACAATCACCTTGAAAAGATGATAAAGAGTTTATAATTATAACATAATGCCACCCAATCACAATGATCAAAAGTGGCACTATGTATGCAATTACTAGTTTTTTTACAGCTTGCAAGCCTTATTCAGAGCTTCCTCATATATTTCGATAACCTGATCGCTCCAACGATCAAATTCAGGATCTTCTACTCTCAGTTTGGGTGTAACCATAATCTTTTTGATTGCGCGATGCACACCAACTCGCCAGCTTATCGTCGCACAGTAATCAGGCACCAAACGTTTAATCTTGGTATTGTCATAGATGACTGAATGCCGCTTATCACCGTTCAAGGGTCCATACAATTCAGACTTCATTTTAACTAATGCATCAGTTGGGATGTAGTAAGGCTTATATTCCACATTTAATTCATCAGCTACGGCCTGAGCCATCTGATCCCATGTAAGTAATTCATCTGTTGTGATATGTACAGCCTCACCGATAGCATGTTGATTACCCATGAGACCTACAAATCCCTTTGCAAAGTCTTCATTGAAGGTAATTGTCCAAAGTGAAGAACCATCGCCCGGCATGATAATAGGCTTTCCTTCAAGCATTCTCTTAATAACAGGCCAGCTCTCTTCGGGCTGCAGACAGAACGGGATCATATTTTCACTATAGGTATGGCTGGGACGAACAATTGTTACTGGGAAGCCATGTTCCCTAAAAGCCTCCAGCATCAGTCTTTCGCACTCAATTTTGTTCTTGGCATAATCCCAGTAAGGATTCTTTGTTAGCATTCCTTCCGTTATAAAAGGCTGCGTGGGGGGAGTGTGATATATAGCAGCAGTACTAACGAAAATAAACTGCTTCGTCTTTCCTGTAAATAGATTGATATCACGCGCAGCCTGTTCCGGTTCACGTCCAGTGAAATCGGCAACGCAATCAAACTGCATGCCTTCCAGCAACTCTGCAGCTTCAGCCTCATTTGTGATGTCGCCCTTAATAATCTTTACATTTTCGGGCACTTCATCCAAATTGTTGCCGCGATTGAACAGATATAGCTCCCAATCTTTACTCTGTGCGACTAAACGAGTAACTGCACTACTAATAGTACCTGTTCCGCCTATAATTAATGCTTTCATATTTTTTGCGGGTTAAAATAAACCCTACCTCCTTAGCTTATAGTTTTAATTGTTATTTATTGTGTTGTGCTACAATTTTAGATATCAGCTCTGTATTATCTCTCAGCTGTTTAATATTGAGCTCAACACCCAGTTCTTTAAATGTATCCACAAATGAATAGGTAGCCTTTGGAAAGAAACCCTCATGATACGGGCCTTTTACTTCACAGACCTTACCAATCTGATCATAAGCATACTCTCTATCATCAACTATGAACGCAAAATTCATTACGCCCTGGCCATGTTTCTCCAGGAACTCTTGTGCAGGCGTTCCCTTAGGGCATGGTCCATAGACCTCCAATTTTACATCATCCGCTAAATGGTATACCAAGAATTCAATGTACTGCATATTGTGATCAGGATTACCATGAGTGAATGCTGGTACCTTTTCAAATGGTTGCAACTGAATACGTTCAGGTTCGATACCCAGCAGTGTGGTATAACTCTTCTCTGCTTGTTCTAAATCCCATGTACATACAGAAATCTGGCTAATTTTAATAGTTCCAATACTCATAGTTCTAGTTCTCCTTCCATTTTCGCCAAGTTCTCCGACGCCTGCTTGTTTAGCTGTGCAGCATACTGGTTTGCTGATAAAACATCAATGATTACAGCAAGCAAGATGAGTAAGCCCTTTGCAACTACCTGCCAGTTTGAATCCACATTCAAAAGGTTTAATCCATTATTTACCAGACCAACAATTAAACATCCGAACAGCGTTCCAGTTACGTTGGCATTACCACCCTTCATAGATGTTCCGCCTATAACAACCGCCGCAATTGCATCCATTTCCATGCCTGTACCAGCACCAACCTGCGCAGAAGCAGCACGTGCAGTGGCTACAATCGCAGCCAGTCCAGAAGCCACCACACATATAAACAGAAAATCTCATTATATCTGTATTAATACCACACATCTTTGCTGCTTCAAGATTGCCGCCCATTGCCAATACATATCTGCCGAATTTTGTATTGTCCAATACAATCCACATAATGACAACAACTGCGAACATAATATATACTGGTATCGGTATTCCGAACCAATATCCCTGTCCGATTGTTGTTAAGGAGTCCGGTAAACCGGCAATCGGAATAAGTTTGGAAATTAGATAGTTCGCACCTCTGAAAACATACTGTGTCGCCATAGTCACGATGAAGGGTGGAACCTTGAATACAGTAATTATTGCTGCGTTTATAGCCCCGCAGAAGACAGCGAAAAAAAGCATCATTAAAATAGCAAGCCATACCGGAACATGTGCCTCCATAATCAGCTTTGCTAGCACCATTCCACACAATCCCAGCAGTGAACCAACAGACAAATCCATATGACCAGATGCCAAAACCATCGTAAAACCAATGGACAAAAGCGTACTTACACAAACTTGCCGCAGAACGTTCAATAGATTTACCTTCGTAAGGAAGTATGGCGACATAATTGACAGACAACACGCCATTATCAATAGAATAAAAAATGCTTTATTCCCCAGTAGTATATTTCGAACAAACAGTTTTGGAGTCTTGTTATTAATCATACCCTCCAACAGAATCAATCCCCTCTATGGTGTATCATAATAAATCATTTGTGAAGCTCCTACATCAATATTTTGCGGTTGGACTGCAAGTTTTCTTGCTTTTTATTAAAGCCTCTCAATTGCGCCCGTAATCAAACCTACAACCTGTGTTGACGTCACTTCGCTCTTATTAACCTGTGCAACAGTTTTTCCAAGTCGCAGCACGGTAATTCTGTCCGCTACACGAAATACATCCTCCATATTATGTGAGATGAGCAAAACCCCTGCGCCTGCGTCCCGACAACGGAACATTAGTTGATATATCTCTTCTGTTTCCTTCACGCCCAATGCAGCAGTCGGTTCATCCATAATTAATAGCTTAGGATTATCCCCACTCAAGACTCTTGCGCATGCAATAGCCTGACGCTGGCCTCCAGACATTCTATCTACTTTGCTGTTAACATCCGGGATATTCAATCCAAGTCGTTGAAATTCTTCTCTGGCTTTCATCTTCATTGCTTTCTTGCTAAGAAACCCAAACTTGCCAAGTAACCCTTTTGCCATTATTTCTTGACCTAAAAAAAGATTGCTGGTAACATCCAGTTTGTCTACCAGAGAAAGATTCTGGTAGATGGTTGCAATTCCCATCGCCCTGGCTGATTTGGGATTTGGAATTTGTACTTTCTCGCCATTATGGAGAATTACGCCTATATCTGGTTGATAGTTTCCGGCTAGAACATTAACCATTGTAGATTTCCCTGCACCGTTACCTCCAACTAGCGCATGTATTTCTCTGCTGCGAAGAACAAGATTTGCACCTTTTAATGCCTGTACGCCATTAAAATTCTTGCAGATATTTTTTAATTCAAATAGAGGCACCTTGTCCGCTTGCCCCTGTTGCATATTATTTGATTCACTCATGCCAATTTCGCTCCTTCTCTAAACTGATTTCAGAAGAGAGATATTTTAGTATTGATCGGCGACACTCTGGGAAATTGGTTAAACCGACAAGCCAAATTTATTAATCTCCGTACACTGAATTTGAAATCATCGATATAGCAAATCTTGTTTCACTTTTCATATCCGCCATATTATTACTTTGATAAATGTGGTGCAGCTATAAACCGCTGCACCACGAATTAAATGATTATACTTAATTTTCTACATACCAGTCATCGATATTCTTAGAATCAATGATGGTCATGGGGCTGCTGGAATAGTTGCCCGATTCAATTTCTCCCTTAACATACTTTACCATATAATCGAACATGTCTCTACCGGCCTGCTCAACATCAATACCGACTGTCATATCGCACTGCCCCTGTTTGATGCTGTAAAGGATGTCTGCAGTGGAGTCAACGGTAACAAAATACCAATCATCAAAATGAATTTCACACAGTTGGTGTTGATGTTGAAGCCGCAGGTTATTGTGCTGCTGAGCATTTATGCAGTCTTGGCCATGTCAATATCGTTTATGCAGCACCTCACATTGACAAGAAATGGATAGGAATTCAAAAATGTTGTAAGCGACACAATAGTAATGTAACTCCGCTAATCTATAAAACCGAGGGCTTGATAATAAACAACTACGATGTTGGGTTTCAATGTGCCGATATAATTGCTAAAGAGCAGAGTAAACCGACTGCCATTATTTGTGCGAATGATGAAATTGCCATTGGTCTTATCAATCGCCTTACCAGCCTTGGTTATAACGTTCCAAACGATATCTCAGTAATCGGTTTTGATGACATCAATATTGCAAAACACTACATTCCTTCTCTAACTACAATTCATTATCCAAAGTTCCAAATTGGATATGAGATGGCTCGAATTCTCATTGCTATGGTAAATGGAGAATCGGTTGAGCAAAATACAATACTACAAACAGAACTAATCGTGCGAGAGAGCACTTCTCCTGTCAAATAGACACATTGCTTTTATAAATTTTTATAGAAAAAGCTCATCGGGTTCCTGCAAGTTGACAATTCGACAATCCGATGACTGAAAGATATCATATTCCACGTTAGAAAAGTGGAAACCTAACTATGTCCCCCTGCAGGGAAAAGCACTCTTTAGCCAGAGTATTAAACTGATTAATGGTAGTAATAATTAAATCTTGTTTATACTGATTTTATTGGTTATAATAATATTGGATATTAAAATGGCCTAAGTGGGTGAGCTGCTATGTATATAAAAAGGCATGCCGAGGATACTGTCAGTAAACTTTCAAAAATGTTTGGCGCTGTACTTGTTACCGGTCCCCGTCAGGTAGGTAAAACCACTATGCTCAAAAAGGCAACGGAGGGTGTATCATATGTTACACTTGATGACCCGATGCTGCTTGCAACGGCAGTAGAGCAAAGCGGAACCTTTTTTAAAGACAATCCGCCGCCTGTGTTTATCGATGAAATTCAATATGCACCGAATTTATTCCCGCATATTAAAATTATTATTGACAGGGATAAGAAAAAAGGGCAATTCTATATGTCTGGCTCTCAGCAATTTCATATGATGAAAAATGTCAGCGAATCATTGGCGGGACGTCTTGGATTGCTCACATTACTCGGTTTATCCATAAGAGAAAAACAGGGTATTAACTTTACAGATCCATTTCTGCCAACTGATGACTATTTTTATGCATATAAGCGAAATATTAAGGAACTGGCTTATGATGATGTGTGGTATAACATTCATTGTGGCAGTATGCCAGAGTTATTTACGAATAAGGCTTTTGACTGGCAAATGTTCTATGGCGCTTATGTCAAGACCTATATTGAGCGGGATGTACGTGAACTGACACAGGTTGGTGATGAGTTAAAATTCCTTCGTTTCATGACGGTTGCCGCCAGCCGTATAGGACAACTTTTAAATCTGGCTTCTCTTGCCCGGGATGTAGGAATAAGCCAGCCAACTGCTGAGCGCTGGATATCCATTCTTATAACATCAAACATCCTTTACCTGCTGAAACCATATTCCAATAACATCACAAAGAGGGTTGTTAAAACACCAAAGTTGTATTTTTTTGATACCGGACTTGCAGCATACTTAACTAAATGGAATACCCCTGAAGTTTTGAAAAACGGAGCAATGGCAGGTGCATTTTTTGAGAACTATGTAATTTCCGAAATTCTAAAGAGCTATTACAACAAAGGTGTTTTAGAACCGCCTCTTTACTTTTACCGGGACAAGAATATGAATGAAATCGACCTGCTTATCGAGGCTAACGGCATGCTGTATCCTTTGGAGATGAAGAAACATGCCGATCCGCAAAAAAAGGATGTTGCGGTGTTTTCGCTTCTTGATAAAATACCTTCCGTCAAGCGTGGCCCGGGAGGCGTAATCTGTCTGTATGACAACCTGATTACTATAAATGATAATGATCGGGTGATCCCGGTAAAATACCTATAATGCAACCGTTATTGTATGATTTGCATTCTCATTTATGTAAACATTTTGTTTTACTCATATTTGTTTATCATAATATTTAATCAGCGCCTGGGTTCCTAAATCCCCCATATTGTTCTGATCCAGATCTTTGTATAGTTTTAAAACATCTTTCAGGATACATAAATCCAGATTAACTGCCTGTGATTCTTCATTTGCGATTTCCATATCCTTTATAAAATGTTTTATATAAAAACCTGGCTTATAATCACCTTGAATTATTCTTGGAGCCATATTTGCCATCTGCCAGCTTCCTGCCGCACCGCCGCTTATTGCCTTCAACATGGTATCCACATCAAGACCTGCTTCTTGTGCATATATGATAGACTCGCACAAACTGGCAATTATCCCGGACAGAGCAATTTGATTTGCCATTTTTGCGTGCTGCCCAAGCCCTGCTTCCCCCTGATAAACAATATTGGTTCCCATTGCTTTGAAAATCGGCAGACAATTCTCAAAAGCCTGTTTATCTCCTCCCACCATAATGGTGAGTGCCCCATTTTTTGCTCCAACATCACCACCTGTGACCGGAGCATCCAGGGCATATAAGTTTTTGGAACATGCAGCCTTGTATGTCTTTTTGCTGAGTTTTGGACTGGTTGTAGTCATATCAATAAGATATGTTCCGGGTTTAGCAGAGTTCAGTATACCGTCCTGTCCAAAGTAAACTTCTTCAACGTCCTTTGGATAACCTACCATTGTAATGACTGCTTCACAATTAAATACGCATTCTTTAACAGAATCACACCATGCAGCACCGGCTTCAATTACTCCCTGTGCCTTGCTTTTCGTTCTTGTATAAATATACAATTCAAATCCGCTTTTTATTAAATTTTGAGCCATAGATTTACCCATAACTCCGATGCCTATGAAACCAATCTTTTTCAAAATCATCACCCTTTTAGTTTTAAAATCGGAAAGCAGTTTATTTCAAAGTTTTTCATGTTTAAGCGCTTTCTGTTATTAAGTATTACATATGTTCAGGTAAAAGTATAGCTGTTGTATTTTTAAAGGATTTTTAAACCACTGAAAGAACTCTGCAAAGATCCTCTAAACTCATGTGTTCTGGGGTATTTTAGAAAAAGCGTAGCATAAAATGATAATGAATTGTTAAAACTTTGCCTGAAATGTAAAATGGATTTTTTTGCTTTCCTTGTATTGCTTGCTTCTGACGCCAAGAGCGCTCTATCGTGCATCCACAGCAGGAATAAACCACTGGTCAGTTCTAATAAAAGTACCACAAAGTAAAAGAGCATCCATTTGGATGCTCTTTTACTTTGTGGAGCCCTCAATCAGAATCGAACTGATGACCTCATCCTTACCATGGATGCGCT
>DUNT01000109.1 GCA_012839205.1 Clostridiaceae bacterium | reverse complement strand
ATTTCTGCCATCGGGTTATCAGCATTCAGCTTAATATCTTCAATTTTGGGTGAAGTGAATTGCATTCTGGAATATATATCATTGTAGTACTTTTTACAAAATGCAATAAAATCCTTGCTGTATGGCTTCGCGGCAGAAGGTTCACTTATACTTACATTAGCCGTTTGCTGGCGCAGTATTGAATTAAATATCTCTTTCCCACCGGACGTGTTGCTGAATCGTGTTACCAGATCAGGGATAAACCCGTTTTTATCACCTGAATAATATCGGTCACGCAAAAAGTCGATCCAATGGGAAGCTTGATAACCATGAATTCTGAGATATTCCTTATTATCCTTGTTATTGCTCCACAAGAAAGGATTTAATAAAGATCTTGCGTATAAATTTTCAAAATAGTAGCGATCTGTTAATGTAGTAGTATGATCTGAATTTATTACCTTCCCACCGGCCTCACTGGAAAAGTAATCAAAGGCTTCCTTTTCCAACGATACAGCCAATGCTTCCCAGAACATAGTGTATTCATCGGAATCAAAGGTTACCGCCCTGCTCTGAACTACATGAAACAATTCATGAGTTACCGTAAGGATAAGGCTCGAAGTTTCCACAGTTCCTTTTTCAGTGGCAGAACGGGGCATTTTTTCATGTCCGGCATTTATATGTATGAAGGGATAATATGTATACAGGTTCATACTGATCCCTAATGATTCTTTTCCATGACCCTCAGGCCATTTGTCCAAAACAACCACATCAACATTGTATCCCGGTGTGTCAAAGCTTCTGAAACCAAAAAGATATTTATCAGCTATTTCCAGAGCATTTACAGTCTGAACTACCTCAGCCGGCCAGTGGTTCTTTTTGCTGAAATCCACATCCTTCATTTTACGGGCAATTTCGGCATACTCCGGGTCACTGTACAGGGCTTTTAATTTGTCGTCTATGTATGACTTCATCTCGTAACCGCTTTTGAAATTTCTGGTGGCTTGCAGAGCAGCAGAATTGAGAGAGCCATCAGGATTAAAGCCATATTTTTTCATAATGGGGTTTATTCTTTCGTAGTATTGTTTCATTTCAGCCGATAATAATGTCTCTGGCCAGTATAAATCATATGAAGAATATGTAGCTTTATAGACAATATGATGAAATTTTATACCCCTATAAAGCTCATCCAGACCTTCATGACCGCGTTCGATAAGATGCATCACTGCTGTCCCGGCCGCCAGGCCGATTAATACCGCACAGATATATGAGTTTTGGCTGGTTTGGCAAGATAATACAGAACCGTTTACGCCGGAAGGGAGGAATGATACAGAACCATCTTCTCCTATTCTGACAGCATGGGTGAATTCCCAGAACACCTCGTCAATACCCAGCTTTGAAAGATCCATATCTACACTGATCAATCCCGGCATCCGTTCATCAGAACCAATTCCGCCATCTATCTTATATCCGCCCAGAACGAACCAGTCAGCATCGACATACTTTTCGGTAATATCCATTATTTTATCTTCGCTTATTTTTTCGGCTGTAAACTCCCGGTCCTTATCAAGAGCATTTTCAGGAGCAGAGATGGTTATTCCGTCAGCAGGTGTGACCCTAAAGGCCTTTGTTCCTGAAACAGGCATTGGAGCAGGATTCGTGCCGGGGTCAGCTGCAAGATACTCAGCCATCCATTCCTCAGATAATACCGAGACATCCTGATTACTTCCAGGGTTCACTTTTGAGCCGCTGCTTCCTTTACTATTTTTGCCATTATCCTTTTCGGATCTGACTATTTTATCATTATCTATCCACCGCCATATATATCCCGGTTTCCAAAGCCCTGTAATAAGGGCAATGATAAGCACAATCGCGACACCGGAAAAGATAAGAGATCTTTTTGATTTTGAAACAGGACGGGCTGTGTAGATCTGCTGTTTTTGAATCTCGGCAACAGTCGGCATTGGCCGCCCGCAGGACATGCAATAAAGTGTATCCGGATGGTTAAAAGTGCCGCAACTGGGACAAGCTATCGCCTGTGTTTGTATAAATGGACCTGTTTGTGGAACAGGTCTGCCGCAATTCATACAATTGATGCTGCCTTCGGGAACATTCGCTCCGCAACCGGGACATGAAAACCCGGGAGTGGATTTAACGATTTGTTTGTTCGCAGTTCCGCATTTACCGCAAAATTCATTGCCCGGTTTCAGTTCATTATTACAGTTTATACATCTTGCCATGCTGACCTCCTCATTTAGAGAAAATAGATTCTTTTGCTATTTTGGGTTCTTCCTGTCATTCTGAGCGTCGGCCCTTTGTCATTCTGAGCGTCAGCGAAGAATCCTTTGCAGTGACATAAAAGATTCTTCACTCCACGACGTTACGTTCAGGATGATAGGTGTTAAAGATCCTTCGACTCCGCTGTGCGACCCTCAGGTTGACAGTGGGAGGCGCTGTGAATTAGAACTAAGTGTAGAATCTGTTAAATAGTACTGCTCAACTTAATTATAAAAGTATTAAATATGTGTTTGAGACTTATGACATAAGAAATCATTGACAAATTAACAAAAGTGTCATTTGCCAGTTATGATTTGTTATATCTGAAACATCAGCGAATTGTGATATTGAGGTTCTTTTCGAGAGAGTATAAAAAAATCAAATTATTATTGTAAATAAAGTACTATTAATGTAAGTGAAAGTTCATTGACGCAGGAACTACCTAATATATAAAATATATGTATAAGCGTATAATTGGCTTCGTTTTGCTTTTTGCCGATAGGCCGTACGGGGTTTTTATAGTACAAAGGAGTAACCGGATATGAATGATTCAAAATGTGTCAGATGCAACATTTAGACCATAGGGAAGAATTCTTACTAAGGATTATGATGTGGCAGAAAACCTGAGTATATCAAAGAATAATAACTATTATGGAGGTAGAAAAATGTTTAATAACATTCCCAAAGCAAAAGTCGGAATCGTAGCGGTTAGCCGTGACTGTTTCCCCGAATCATTATCTGTTAACAGAAGAAAGGCACTTATAGCAGCATATTCAGCGAAGTATGATCCAGCTGATATCTATGAATGTCCGGTGTGTATCGTAGAGAGTGAAATCCATATGATGGAAGCTCTTGAAGATATTAAAAAAGCAGGCTGTAACGCATTATGCGTATATCTTGGAAACTTTGGCCCTGAAATTTCCGAGACATTGCTTGCAAAGCATTTTGATGGACCGAAAATGTTCATTGCCGCTGCAGAAGAGAGCCAGGCTGACTTAATGGATGGTCGTGGTGATGCATATTGCGGTATGTTGAATGCAAGTTACAACTTAAAGCTTCGTAACGTTGGAGCATATATTCCTGAATACCCGGTAGGAACTGCTGATGAATGTGCAGATATGATTCATGAATTCCTTCCGATTGCAAGAGCAGTTTACGGATTAGCTAATCTTAAGATTATCTCTTTTGGTCCTCGTCCGATGAACTTTCTTGCATGTAATGCTCCTATTAAGCAGTTATATAACCTTGGCGTTGAAATCGAAGAGAACTCTGAACTTGATCTGTTCGAAGCTTTCAATAAGCATGCTAATGATCCTCGTATTCCTGAAGTAGCGGCAGATATGGCGAAGGAACTTGGTGATGGTAATAAGAAACCGGAAGTTCTTAATAAGCTTGCTCAGTATGAAATTACACTTCTTGACTGGGTGGAAGCACATAAGGGATATCGTAAATATGTTGCTATTGCCGGAAAATGCTGGCCTGCATTCCAGACACAGTTTGGATTCGTTCCCTGCTATGTAAATT
>DUNT01000108.1 GCA_012839205.1 Clostridiaceae bacterium | reverse complement strand
TGTCGGGGTAAAAATACCGGAAAGTATCTATAAAACCAGCTTCTAAAAGTTCTGTAAACTTATTTCTTTCTTCATCTGTAAACCCGGCGTTTCTGCGGTTGGTCTTAGGATTTTTAAGATCTATCTCTTTATGTGCTACATTCAAGTCTCCACAAAGTATTACAGGTTTTATTCTGTCGAGAGAAACCAGGTAAGCCCTGAAATCATCCTCCCATTCCATTCTGTAGGATAATCGTGCTAATTCTCGTTGAGAATTTGGTGTATATACATTAACCAGGTAGCACTTATCAAATTCCAGAGTAATTACACGACCTTCGTTATCATGTTTCTCTATTCCAATACCATATGTAACATTTATTGGCTTTATCTTTGTGAAAACAGCAGTTCCTGAATAGCCTTTCTTTTCAGCATAGTTGTAATATGCTTCATACCCATCCAACTCCAAGTCCAGCTGCCCTTCTTGAATCTTCGTTTCCTGTAAGCAAAGTATATCAGGTTGTTTGCTGTCAAAGAAATCCAGGAAACCCTTCCCCATTACTGCTCTTAATCCGTTAACATTCCATGATATAAGTTTTTTCATGTGTCATCTCCTTCTAAATCTAGTCCGCTTATTTGTCGTTGGAACGCTTCACCATCAGATGAACCAGCATTCAAACTTCCCAAAGAACTATTATCTAATATTATAACTGCAAATTCCAATTCAACCAAATCAATCAATAAACAATATTATCACAACATCTTTAATAATACTTTCCGAAGTGAATTCTAGCGAGGGATTAATACAATTCACAACAATATTCTACAATTTTGTTGATTTATTATTAAAGTTTTGCTACAATAATCCTAACTAAATCATAGGAAATTATTTCATGAAACTGGTTTATCTTCATAGTTGGATTGTAATATTTTACTGCTTTATTATACTTTTATTTAACACAGAATCTAGAGAAACTAATGATAGTTTATAAAGAAAGAATATTAACATTGTCCTATTGCCGTCTTAGAAACGGTTAATAATTATTTGGAGGTTATTAATATGTCAGAAAACGGTGCTCAAGGTGCTCAAGCTCCTCAAGGTAATGGTAAAGCAATTGCTTCCCTTGTGTTAGGAATAATTGCAGTCGTGTGTGTATTCTTCGGTTATGGCGCTCTCGTAGGTATTGTTTTAGGTATTATAGGATTGGTTCTGGGAATCAATGCCAAGAAAACAGCTCCTTCAGGGATGGCTACAGCGGGTATTGTATTGAGTATCATCGCCATAGCTGTTTGTGCAATTGGATTTCTTGCATGCGTTGCTTGTGTCGGCATTTTGGGAAGTATAGGTTCAAGTTTATAAACCATCAAAATTTTTGGTTTTATAGCTATTGAAAGAATAGTCACAACCAGGATATTATATTTGGCTACTCAGTTTTGAGTAGCTTTCTCTTTAATTAAAATTTGGCGGAGGATTTGGAATGCTGCCATTTATCAATATATTTGGACTTAAAATATCAATGTACGGCCTTTTAATTGTATTAGGGGTTGCTATAGGCAGCGCTGTGGCAGTATTCTTTCCAAGCAAAAAAGGAATACCTAAGCAAGATGTCATTTTCTCTATCTGTTATGCTGGTATAGGTGCGATATTAGGGGCAAAAATTCTATACCTTATAATCACCATTCCCCAGCTGTTGAATCATGAAGAGCAAGTTGTCTTCTCCTGGGAATTGATCGCCCAACTAATGGCCTATGGGTTTGTTTTTTACGGTGGTCTGATAGGGGGAGTTTTATCTGTTCTTATATATGCTATTAAGTATAATCTGCACTTTTTCAACCTGATAGAAATATTGGTTCCGGTTATTCCCCTAATTCATTCAATTGGCCGCCTTGGTTGTTTTAGTGCCGGCTGCTGCTATGTCAAACCCATGGATCCGCCCTTCGGAGTACATTTCCATCCAGACTCGGTGGCTCCAAAAGATATTAGTCTATTTCCTGTTCAACTGCTGGAATCAGTTTTGAATTTGATATTATTCGTAGTTATTTTTGTTTATTCCAGGCGGGAACGGCGTTCAGGCCAAATTCTTGGTTTGTATTTTATAGGTTATAGTATTATCCGCTTTATACTTGAATATTTCCGTTACGATATGGTAAGAGGCATATTTGGGGGATTATCTGTCTCTCAGTGGATCAGTATTTTACTGTTACCCGTTGGTTTCTACTTACTCAAGATTATGAAGGTCAAAGAATAGTTATAAAAAATATTTGATAATTGTTGTTGCATTACTCAGAATATAGTGCTACAATATGAAAGAACAAAATGTCTTTAAGGTTGGTACAGAGATGCCGACAAGATGTTATATATCGTTAAATTTAGGGTAGTTTGCGTTTTATTATGCCTGCCTGAATTTTAGTGAAATACAAATCTTGTCTGCAGGACAAGATTTTTTTTGTGCCAATTTAAGACGAGAATTGAGATGGCATTATAAATTGTGGAGGTGAAAAAGTGAAGAAGAAGGCCCAAATAATGGAAGAAATTTCAGTTGAACGTGCTATAGTCCGTATTGCACACCAAATAATTGAAAAAAACCATGGAACAGATAACCTTTGCATTATTGGTATTAAAACACGGGGAATACCCATCGCAAAAAGGCTAGTAAAAGCTATTAAATCAATAGAAGGCGCGCAAATTGACATGGGTGTTCTGGATATCAGTTTATATCGTGATGATCTTTCAGATTACTCACCGGATCCTATAATAAATTCCACTGATATTCCTTTTTCTGTAGTGAATAAAAATGTTGTTTTAGTTGATGATGTAATATATACCGGCCGCACAGCAAGAGCCGCAATGGATGCCATCATGGCTCATGGACGGGCTGCTACCATTCAGCTTGCCGTTCTCATTGACCGGGGGCATAGAGAGCTACCCATACGGCCTGATTATGTGGGTAAGAATATACCTACATCAAAATCCGAGATCGTAGCTGTTCATTTAAAGGAATACGACGGGGACACAAATGTACAGCTATTTGAAAAAGTACTCAAATAAATTTATTATAAGGGGGATTTTTAATCATGGAAAAAAATCAACATTTAATCGGCTATCTTCCCGATGAGAAGCCACCAGTATGGAAACTGCTACTTTACGCGATTCAACAGGTAATCGTAATGTTCCCAGCCACAGTTGCAGTAGCACTTATTACTAATTTCCATATCTCTACGACCATATTTGCAAGTGGTCTTGCAACCATCTGTTTCATTTTTGTAACAGGTAAGAAGATACCTTTGTACTACGGC
>DUNT01000107.1 GCA_012839205.1 Clostridiaceae bacterium | reverse complement strand
CGGCTGTCATTCTGAGCGGAGTCGAAGAATCTGTCGGCTGTCATTCTGAGCGTAGTCGAAGAATCTGTCGGCTGTCATTCTGAGCGAAGTCGAAGAATCTGCACGCTGTCATTCTGAGCGAAGTCGAAGAATCTGTCGGCTGTCATTCTGAGCGAAGTCGAAGAATCTGTCGGCTGTCATTCTGAGCGGAGTCGAAGAATCTTTTATAAAAACAAAAAGGAGGCTGGGTTTAGATGTCAGGTACAATTAAAAAACTGGACCGTACTGCTCATTATCTTAAGAACAAAGTAGGTTTTATCCCTGAGATTGCAGTTATACTGGGATCAGGGCTGGGAAAACTTGCAGATTATATTGATGGAAGCATTGAAATTCCATACGAAGAAATTCCTGATTTCCCAAGCACCACCGTTGCAGGGCATGAGGGAAAGCTGATTTTCGGCACCATAAAAAATCGCAAGGTTGTGGCCATGAAAGGGCGTTTCCACTATTATGAAGGCAATGATATGGATGCTGTAGTCTTTCCGGTGCGGGTTTTCAAGAGAATGGGAATAGAGAACATAATTATCACTAATGCTGCCGGAGGCGTAAATACCGAATTCACACCTGGAGATTTGATGCTTATTACCGACCATATTTCCTTTTTCTGCGAAAATCCTTTAAGAGGCGAAAACATAGATGAATTAGGCCCACGCTTTCCTGATATGTCGGCGGTTTATGACAGGGCTCTGAGAAAAGCTGCATTAGAATCTGCAAGAAAACTGGGAATTGATTTGAAAGAAGGAATATACTCCTACTGCAAGGGGCCATCCTACGAATCTCCCAGCGAAATAAAAGCCCTCAGGCAAATGGGAGCAGATGCGGTAGGCATGTCAACCGTACCCGAGGCAATAGTGGCAAGGCACATGGGGATGAGGGTTTTAGGAATCTCATGTATTACTAATATGGCAGCAGGGGTTTTGGACCAGCCATTGAATCATGAAGAGGTTATGGAAACCGGAAAACAAGCCGAACAAAAGTTTTCGGGCCTGGTAAGCGATATAATTGAAAACTGGGAATAGGGGAAAGTATGGAGGAAAATTATGAATTCATTAATAAGAGATATATCTTTGGCTGAATCAGGAAGGCAGAAAATAGAATGGGTAAAAAGCTATATGCCTATCCTGTCTGGCCTGGAAGAAGAGTTTAAGAAAACCAGACCTTTTGAAGGCGTGAAAATATCACTCTCTGTTCATCTGGAGGCAAAAACCGCATACCTTTCCAAAGTATTTGCCGCAGGCGGAGCAAAGATGGCAGTAACCGGAAGTAATCCTCTGTCAACTCAGGATGATGTTGCGGCAGCACTTGTGGCTGACGGCATTGATGTGTTCGCCTGGTATAACTCAACTGCCGAGGAGTACCATAAACATATAGAGATGACTCTCGCTCATGGCCCCAACATTATTATAGATGATGGCGGTGATTTGGTATCGGCACTTCATGCCAAGCTAAACCATCTGTTGCCTCAAGTATGGGGAGGGTGTGAAGAAACCACAACAGGAATTCTCCGGTTGAAAGCTATGGAACGGGAAGGGACCCTGAAGATACCCATGATGGCGGTAAATGATGCCATGTGCAAGCATTTGTTTGATAACCGATATGGAACCGGTCAATCAGTCTGGGATGGAATCAGCAGAACAACAAACCTGATAGTTGCCGGAAAAACCGTCGTAGTAGCAGGTTATGGCTGGTGCGGCAAAGGTGTGGCAATGAGAGCCAAGGGTCTTGGTGCCAATGTAATAGTAACCGAAATAGATCATGTTAAGGCAATCGAAGCTGTAATGGACGGTTTTAGTGTTATGACAATGGATAAGGCTGCCCCTCTGGGAGATATTTTTATAACCGTTACAGGCTGCGAGGATGTCATAACTAAAACTCATTTTAACAAAATGAAAAACGGTGCTATTCTGTGCAATGCCGGACATTTCAATGTAGAAATCAGCATACCTGATTTGGAGGATATTTCCACTGATATTCGTGAATATCGCAAAAATATCATGGGATATACAATGAAGGATGGCCGCAAGCTATATCTTCTGGGAGAGGGAAGACTGGTGAATCTGGTCTGTGCTGACGGGCATCCCGCTGAAATTATGGATATGAGCTTTGCGGTTCAGGCAATGAGTGCCTTATATATTATGGAGCACAAGGGAAGTCTGGAACCCAGAGTATTCGATATCCCGGCTGAAATAGATGAGGAGATTTCAAAAAGAAAACTTGAAAACCTCGGAATAGAAATAGATAAACTAACTGAAAAGCAGAAGAAGTATTTAGATAGCTGGCAGCTGTAACAAAGTATGGGGAGTACAAGTCACTCCCCATATTTTATGTTAACGAATAAGATCCTTCACTGGTTCAGGATGATACCAAGGCGGGATTCTTTATGGAACATGGACCCGGCAACTGACCTGCCAGGCGCTCATTAATATACAAATTACTTTACTGTCTTTCTATATCTATATTGCCTGAGGATGTTTTTATATTTAAAAGGATATCTCCGTTTAAGTAAATGCCCTTCAATGTATTGTCATCTGAAACCTTGTCTTCCAGTTTAAAATCACAATTTATGTTGCCGGAGGAGGTTCTGCTATCCAGTGTAAAAGATTTATCTGCAGGCATTCTGAGCTCTATATCTCCGCTGATAGCCTTAATATATATTTCTTCATCAGCCTCTTTTACAGATACATTTATATTTCCGGAGGAAGCATCTATTTGAGCATTGCCTTCCAAATCTCGGACATTTACATCCCCGGACTTTGTTTCTATAGATATACGGTCAAGCTGAAGTTTATCGATATTAATATTGCCCGAAGTGCTGTCAATTCCAAGCTCATGGCATTTAATACTATTTAAGACGGTATCGCCTGAGGTACTGTTTATGTTGAAGTTTTCTTTAATATATACATCCCTAAACTCTTTATTCCCGGCAGTGGATTGTAGAATAAGTTTCGTGGCTTTAAGCTCCTTAACCATAAAATCACCGGAACCGGATGTAAGTTTCATATTATTCTCAACAGTAATATTATCAAGTCTGACATTTCCAGAGGAAACCTTTAGTAAAAAATTACCGATATCTAAGTCTGAAGCCTTAAGATCACCTGATGTTCCCTCAAATTCAACAGCACCTTTGAAACTTTCAGGAATACTGATATCAAGTTTAACATCTTCCCAATAGAATCCAATTACACCAAAAACCTCTCGCTTTTCTTCAATAATAATGGTATCCCCGGATCTGGTTATTTTTAAAGTCGGGACATGATCAGGACTTGTAGCACGTACATTACCCACAAGGCTGCCTTTGATTATTTCACTATCTGACGGCAAAATTGAGGTATCGGTACTGGCCGTTTTAATAATTATAGTTTTTGCCGAATCAGGAGTTATTGTACGGACATCATTTATTTCATATTTTTTCGCTGCACCGAATATCAATCCTTTTCCTTTTGAAAAGCTGAACATTATGGTGCCTCCAAAAACAATGCATAAAACTACTATCGCCGAAATGACAGTTGCAATTGTCTTGAATATTCCATTCTTGCGGTGGGGTTTCTTATAAAAAGTTTCTTGACTGTCGGGGCCATACCCTCTTCTTTGCTTAATAGCATATGCAAGGGTGACAGGGTCTCCCAGAGACGAGCATATTTCTTCTTCAGTACGGCCATTTTCCATTTCGATTCTGAAATACTCCCGATATTCGCTGATAACATCGGTTCTTTCCTGGGATGGTATATCTTTCAGTGCATCGTATAATGCCATCAAATACTGTGTTCGATTCATATACATACCGCCTAACAGATTTTGTCTTCTAATAATTTTTAGCCAGAAAGCCTGATCTTGGAAGACAATTTGAATATAACAGACAGCATAAAGCGGTTCAAGTGATAAAACCATAGTTTAATTAAGTTCTAATGGATTTTTAATAAGAGATTTGTCGACTGCCTTATTTCAGATTTGAAAATAGATTTTTATATACATATACAGTGCAGCAGATATATCCCAAAGCCATTAATAACAAAGATTCTGCACTGACAAAGCCTGATATAAGCATCAGTCCGGTGGAAAACGACAAAACAAACAGGCCTGCAAAGCCCATTGTTTGCTTTTTTCCCTTATTAAAGGCGGTATTGATCAACAGAACCAGATTTATAACCAGAGTAGTCAGTATTAAAAATCTGATAACCCAGAACAAATTTGGGTATATTGACATTGAAGAAAGATAGAATCCTGCTCCCACTGAAATATAAGGAATCAGGAAAAATATTTTTAATGCATCGGAATTATTATTAATAAGCATGATAGTAGTACAGTTGAGTAACAGCAGGACGTGAGCTACAACAAACAATGAAATTGCGTCAGATTTGTTGTAAACTGATACTAAGAATGATGCCGAGGTCATGAACAGAGGGATAATAAAAGACATTCCAAATGTCCTGATTTTCACGGACTGGAGCTTTATTACAACAGAGTTGAAAAAAAGCCAGAACGAAAAAGTTAATACCAAAATGAGAAGCAACTGGTTTTCCAAGCTAAGAAAAAGCACCTGCCACCTTACCCCCCGTAAAGATTCATACCATTTCTATATCTTACCATAAATTATCAAGAATTAGAAGAAAAAATCCTAGACTTTAATACATATGACTGGTAAGGTATAAGATATCAGAATCAAGGGAGAATATCATGAAGGCAGCTACGAGAATAATTATGCCTTCACCTTTAAGGCGGGGTATATGGTATATTATCTCAGACAGGACATATTCCGGGCCTGAATCTGAATGCCCGGGCTCCGTTTGGAATTTTTAATTTTGGCAACGGGCGAAGTCGTCATAAGGAGGATTTTTTATGGGATTACATTCCGGTAAGACAACAGCAGAGAAGCTAGCTGTAAAAAATGGCATTACATTTTACCGAATAAATTCGGGCAAGTTCAAAACATCAAGAGCAGATGTATTTTTTGTGGATAATCTGTCAAAAGAGCGGGCCAGTGGCAACGCCATTCTTCCTTTAATGATGAAAAGAGGCTGCGAAAGCTACCCTAGTGTCCAGGCACTTGAAGGTAAACTGGAGGAACTGTATGGGGCTGATATTAACGCAGGTGTTACAAAAAAAGGAGAGCTCCAGTTTATTGGGTTCCACATGTCGCATATATCCGATCGGTATACAAATGGCGAAAGACTATTTGACCAGTGCAGCGATCTTTTGATGTGCATGCTGGAAAAACCACTTATTGAGAAAGATGGTTTCAAAGAGTCATTGTTCAGGCAAGAAAGAGATAACATGGTGGATTATATCCGAAGCAGAGTGAATGATAAGTTACGTTTTTCCCTGTCAAGATGTATAGAGGAGATGTGCGCGGATGAGCCCTACTCCATACCAGAGGATGGAACCGAAGAAGATGTGCTTTTGCTTGATCCTCAAAACACACTGGCTTTATACCAACAAATGATTAAAACCTATCCGGCTTATGTCTATATTTCCGGGGAGGTTGATGATAAGAGCATCCAGCGTTTTATAGACCAATTTATGGCAACGGTGGACAGAGGAAATATAAAAAAGATTAATCCCACAAATGTTAATAAGGATATTAAAGAAGTCAGGAAGATTGATGAGCAGATGGATATCAGCCAGGGCAAGCTGTGTATGGGATTTCGTACTTTCGTGGAACCGACTTCTGAAGAATACTACCCATTGGTTGTTTATAACGGCATACTGGGTGGGGATGCCCACTCAAAGCTATTCCGTAATGTCAGGGAGAAAGCCAGCCTGGCATATTATGCCCAGTCGGTACTGGAAAAATATAAGGGGCTCATGATAATTATGAGCGGAATAGAAGCCGGAAACCGGGGAAAGGCTGAAGATATTATACTAAAACAGGTTGAGGCAATGAAAAAGGGAGATATCGCAAAAAAAGATATTGAAGCGACACTAAAATCTCTCGAAACCGGTATGAAGACGATGCAGGACGGCCAGGGTGCAATTGTGGACTTCTTTATGAGCCAGCACCTCACCGAAAGCGGCGAGGATTTTGACTCAATGATTGAAAAGCTGAAAGCTGTTACGCTGGATGATGTGGTAAAAGTGGCTCAGAAGGTACAACTGGACACAATATATTTTCTAAAGCCTGAGGGCAGCAGGAATGAGGAGGAAACAATATGAACTATCGTACTTTGACCTTTGACAAATTAGGTGAAACCATATATGAATATGACCACAAAACAGGCCTGAAGGTTTTTCTTGCGAAAAAAGCCGGCTATAACAAAAAAACAGCAATGTTTGGTACAAACTATGGTTCAATGGACAGCGTTTTCAAGGTTCAGGGTAATGATAAGGAAATACATGTACCTGACGGGATAGCTCATTTTCTGGAGCATAAGCTGTTCGAGCAGGAAGATGGGAATATGCTGGACAAATTTACAAGCCTGGGCGCATCGCCAAATGCCTTTACTTCCTTCAGCCAGACAGTTTACTATTTTTCCTGCACAGACCTTTTTGAAGATAACTTCAGGATGCTGCTTGACTATGTGCAAAATCCATGGCTGACAGATGAAAACGTTGAAAAAGAAAAGGGTATTATAGGCCAGGAAATTCGCATGTATGAGGACAATGCAGATTGGCGGGTGTTTTTCAACCTGCTGGATTGCCTTTATGTAAATCATCCGGTTAAAATTGAAATAGCCGGAACAATAGAGAGTATATTGAAAATCAATAAAGAGCTGCTTTATGATTGCTATAACACTTTCTACACTCCATCCAACATGGCGGTTGTGGTAGTGGGGGACTTCGAACCGGAAAGCATTTTTTCGATTGTCGATGAAATGATACAGTTTAAGAATACCGGAAAAGTTGAAAAAAAATATCCTGATGAACCTAAAGAAATCAATATTGAATATAAAGAGCAAAAACTGGCAGTTTCCATGCCGCTGTTCAATATGGGGGTAAAGGATATTGCCAAGGTTTCCGGCTTTGAGCTATTAAAGCGAAGGATTGCCCTGGGGATAGCCCTGTATCATACCCTGGGAAGAAGCTCTGATCTTTATAGCAGGCTTTATGATGAAGGTCTTATTAACGATTCCTTCCATTTTGATGTTTCCATCAATAAAAACTATGGTTACCTGGCTTGGGGAGGTCAGTCCCCGGATCCGAAAAAAACTGCGGATATAATTTCTGAGACAATCGCAGAAGTAAAGTCAAAGGGCATCGGCCAGGAAGCGTTTGACAGAATCAGAAAATCACAGGAGGGTATGTTTATCCGCAGCCTGAACTCTGTAGATAATATAGCCCGTGAAATAATGGATTCCTATTTTAATGACACAAATTATTTTGATGTGGGAAAGGCATATTCCCAGATTGATATTGATTATACCAACAGCGTGTTCAGAGAAGTTTTTGAAAACCAGACTGCATTGGCTGTAATAAATCCCCTTTAATGATATTGCCGGCTACCGAAATCTTATTCACGTTATAAAAATATTTCGGCATTAACCCCAATACATGATACAATATATAAGGTTAATATTGAGTCAGAGTATTGGAGGGAACAAATATGAATTATATTGAATTTCCAAAGTTAGGCATACATCTCGACATTAATCCGAATGCAGTATCTAACCTGTTTGGTACAAATATAAGCATTCACTGGTATGGTATTATTATTGCAGTTGCAATTATGGTTGCCCTTTGGCTGGCTATGAGGCAGAGTAAAAAGTTTAACATAAAAGAGGATGACCTTATCGATATGTTTCTTGTTGCCCTGCCTGTTTCAATCATATTTGCCAGACTGTTTTTTGTTGTTTTTAAATGGGAGATTTTCAAGAATGATTTATTAGGCATATTCAGAATCTGGGAGGGTGGCTTGGCCATTTACGGGGCAATTATAGGAGCTCTTCTCTCAGCGTATTTCTTTTCCCGCAAGAGAAAAATTGATATGCTGGATTTATGCGATTTTGCATGTGTATATCTGCCTCTTGCCCAGGCAATCGGGCGGTGGGGCAATTTTACAAATCAGGAGCTGTATGGGTCGGTCACCAATCTGCCCTGGGGGATGACAGGCAGTATTATAGGTGATGATCCGGTTCATCCTACATTTTTATATGAATCCATTCTTAACATAATAGTGTTTGTGATTCTTCTGAAGTTTCGCAAAAACAGGAAGGTTAAAGGGACTGTCCTGGCCTCTTATCTGATGTTTTACAGTTTTGTGCGATTTTTAATGGAATTTTTAAGAACAGATGATTTTGGCAGAGGGAATATTCGCTATAATCAGATTTTTGCTGTTTTGGTATTTGCAGGCGCATTTTTATGGTTTATTTATCTTACAAAACGTGCCGAGAAAGCCGAGCTTCAGGTCAACGAGGGAGAGCTTGAACCCAGTGAGTATTCAGAGATAGTCCAGGAGATTAAAGAAGAAGAAGTAGAACTTGAAACACAACAGGCTACTGCAGAAGAAAATACACCGGGTGAGGAAGTTTCAGAAGATGAACGCATTTCGGAGCCCGACCCTGCAGAAGAAGAGAACCAGTCTGAAAAAGCATTTGAAGAAGGCTCTGATGATTCGCTCTAAAGGCAAAAACCGGGATAAGACACCTGCCCCATGACGGGAGATATAAGGGAAAATAAATGGTATCCATAGAAAAGAACAAACAAAGCCCAATAATAAAGAATATTGACTGGATAATGATAGTGACAGTATTATTTCTCAATGTACTGGGATTACTGGCTGTCAGAAGCGTGTCTGTCCACTTGAATCAGCCGTCATTATTTAAAAAGCAGTTAATAGCTTCAATAATCGGCATAATTTGCATGATCGTTATTATGCTGATTGACTATAACATTATAAAACTTTTTAGCATGCCCGCATACATAGCCACCTTATTTCTTCTGGTGTTGGTTTTGATTATTGGTAAAGGCAAGGAAGAGACCGGTACACAGGGTTGGCTGGACTTAGGGCCTGCTTCTTTTCAGCCTTCAGAGCTGGGTAAGGTTATCCTTGCCATAGTAGCGGCTGTTTTTCTGGAACGCATAAAACAGGGTAATGGTGGTTTAAACTACATGTGGCTTGGCCTGACATCGGCAAGTCTGGTAGGGTTGGTGCTTCTTCAGCCTGACTTTGGCACATCGGTAGTCTATGTGTTTATGCTGGCATGTATGATTTTTGTATTTGGCATTAAATATCGCATCATTCTCATTACTCTGGGTATTGGGATTATATCCCTGCCTATTCTGTGGTTTAGCGTATTAGAGAAGGTGTTTGATCAGTATCAGATAAATAGAATTCTGTCTTTTTTAAACCCAGAGGCCTATGCCATGGATTCAGACTGGCAGATTCGTATGGCTATCCGGTATATAGGATCGGGGATGCTAACCGGAGTCGAAAAAGGCACTGAGAAAGCTGCCAAGAATGTTCCGGTGGTGGAGAGCGATTCCATCTTTGCCGTCATTGGTGAAGAATGGGGATTTGTAGGAGCAGTATTAGTGGTATTGCTCTTTGTGATTCTTTTATTGCGCTGTTTGTATATATCCCGGTATGCCAAGGACAAATTTGGTGCCTATACTGTTGTCGGTTTAATGGCTATGTTCCTTTTTCACTTTGTTGAAAATATAGGGATGAATCTTCGTATGTTTCCTGTTACGGGAATTCCGCTTCCTTTTATCAGCTATGGCGGAACATATATGATAGTTTGTTATATTGCCATAGGTATAATAGTGAGTATCTCCATGCGAAGGCAAAGACCTATGTTTGAAGCGTAACTGAAATATTAAAATTGTGTTACAAAAAGTCAATAGAATTAGCATAGCTGAGGTTTACCCAAAAGATAATCATGTATATTTTGTAGTCGAAAAAATTACCAGGCACAACATATTGTGATTATCCTTTAAGAAGGGAAATGATTAAGAAGGTATTTCGTTAAGAAATACCTTCTTTTTGTGTCTTTATAGGACTTTAGGAGGGGTTGACTGGTGCCGATAGTTGGAGTAGAATACTAGTGAAGTGGTGACAAGTGGAGCGAAGTGGTGGAGGTGTGAGGATGCTCATAGGAAGATACACAAACGTTCTGGATCCAAAGGGTCGTGTATTTGTTCCTGCAGCATTCCGGGGTCATTTAGGAGACCGTTTTGTCCTTACCAGAGGCTCCGAAGAGAAAAGTCTATACATTTATCCCATGGAAGAATGGAAAAAATTTGTTGAAAAACTCCAGCAGCTTCCCACATCAAAAAAGAACAGTCGAATGATTATCAGACATTTTTGCTCAAATGCTACTAATTGCGATATGGACAGCCAGGGCCGCATTTTAATACCGGCAGAATTAAGAGAAAAGGCTGAGCTTCAAAGAGATGTTGTTTTTATAGGCACAGTTAATCGCATAGAAATCTGGAGCGGCGAAAATGTTAAGGAAACTGAAGTTGAAGACATCGGTGGACTTCTCGAGTCATTGGACATTGATTTTTAATAGGAAGAGGAAAATGAAATGGAGTTCGAACACAAACCCATTATGCTGGAGGAGTGCATAGAATTCCTGAAAATTCGCCGGGATGGTGTTTATCTAGACTGTACCTTAGGCGGAGGAGGGCATTCATCCGAAATAGTTAAGCGTCTTGGTTCCAAGGGAGTTTTAATAGGGATAGACCAGGACAAAAACGCAGTTGAAGCAGCGAAAAAAAGACTATTGAGCATAAACAGCAAAGCAAATGTAATTATAAAGCATACGAACTTTGAAAACATAAGAGAAGTACTAGAGGCACTAAAGATTGACTCCGTCGATGGTGTGTTGCTTGACCTGGGAGTATCCTCACATCAGTTGGATGAAGGAAAGAGAGGATTCTCCTACCAGCATGATGCACCATTGGACATGAGAATGAACCAAAACCAGGATTTTGATGCCCAAACTTTAGTTAATACCTGGAGCAAAGATGATATTGCCGGTATTATACGTGAATACGGAGAAGAAAGATGGGCAGCGAGGATTGCTGAGTTCATTGTCAGGAGCAGGGAAGTACAAAAGATAAGCACAACAGGCCAGTTAGTGGAAATCATTAAGTCAGCCATACCAGCGGCAGCCCGGCGGGAAGGCCCACATCCTGCCAAGAGAACATTCCAGGCATTGAGAATAGCAGTCAACCGGGAACTTGAAGTTCTTGAAAATCTGCTCGATACGGTGACTGACCTGTTAAGCAGTGGAGGGCGGCTTGCGATCATTAGCTTTCATTCACTGGAAGACAGAATCGTGAAAAAGTCTTTTCAGAAACAAAGCCGAGGCTGTGTTTGCCCGAGAGATTTTCCAAAGTGCGTTTGCGGCTTTACGCCAAAACTTAAAATAATAACAAGAAAGCCAATAACACCAACGGAAAAGGAGCTGGATGCAAACCCCAGGGCCAGAAGTGCAAAATTGAGAGTGGCCGAAAGACTATAACTAAATTGTTTACTTTAAAACCCATAAATATTTACTTAACTTAAACCTGATTTGTATGGTCAGGAAAAATACTGAAGATAAAACCTGATTACACCATCTGGTGGGAAAACAGGCGAAAACACAAAAGATTTTTAGAAATACTTTAAGATTAAACTGATTTATCAGCCAGGAAACAAAAGTGGAATCATTTAATATACGTAACTTAATTGACTTTAATACCATACAAAAGACAAAAAACTGATGTACAAAAGATTTTAACTTAACCAAAGAAAAAACCTGAAAACGCTATATGCTGTATCAGGAGTAAGGCACAAAAGATTCTTATCAAAAACCTGAAGCAGGCCAGTCCTGCTTTCAGGGTTTTTGATTCTTGTGAAGGTCCTTAAGAAGGAGGCGAAATGCATGGATAGGAAAAACAGTTATGTCTATGGAAGTGCAGCTCCCAGTATGCCTCAAAGAGCAAAACAACCATTAGAACAACAAAGGGTTGAAAGAAAACCATCAATCCGTCCTATTCCGCAAAAGTCTGATATTCCAAAAGCAAAACTGATATTTGCAGTGCTTTTTGTTGCCAGTGTATGCTTCGGGATTCTGTATCGTTTTTGTGTCATTACAGAGATGAATACGCGTATGGGGGCTTTAACTGAACAGTATAACCAACTCAGGAACGAAAACCGTATGTTAAATGTAGAAATCGAAACAGGTATAGATCTTAACAAAGTCAAGGAAATAGCTGAAACTAAGCTGGATATGCATACGCCGGATTCGTATCAGATTGTTTTGGTCAATGTGCCAAAAAGCAATTACAGTGTTGTTTTGGATCATGAATATATAGACAACTCAGTCCAAAACTCTTCTCTTATGGAAAAAATAATCAATACCGCAAAAGCAGTTTTACCATAGATGGTTGAATGTGGCTACGATTTCAATATAATAGACAAGAAATATCATGAATGCTAATATATATTTAATTAGAAGTAAGAGGGGACTAGTGATTGATCTTTTATTTACTAAAATCAGTCTGGTGCCCTTTTTTTATAATAGGAGACTGATTCATGAAAGGCAGTAATTACAAACACAGAAAAACAACCATGAAAAAGACTACTGCAAAAAGCTCAAGAAGAGTATCCGACAAAAAGAGTACTCAGGACAGACCCAGCAGCATCAGGTTGAAAAAGAGAGAGTTTTTTATGCTCTTATTTTTTACTGCTTCGCTGCTTTTTTTGATATACCGCTTAGGGCATATTCAATTTGTTAAAGGTGAAGAATATCAGAGGATGGCTTATAGCAATCAGACTCAAAAAAGGCAAATCAATCCTAAAAGAGGGACAATCTATGACAGGAACGGCAAAGGCCTTGCTATAAGCGCATCAGTAGATACAGTAGGAGTTAATCCAAAGGAACTGAGAGATGAGGTTGGCGGAGATGAAACCAGGTTAAGGACAATTGCAAATGACCTTGCCGCCATACTGGATATGGATTCTGAAGCCATAATGAAAAAGTTCCAGGCCAATACACGTTTTGAATTTATAAAGAAAAAGATAGATCGTGATATCGGCAGCCAGGTAAGAGCTTACGTGGCAGATGCCGGTCTATGGAGCATCTATGTCGATGAAGATTCAAAAAGGTACTATCCTAAAGGCAATCTGGCATCTCATGTGCTTGGTTTTACCGGTACCGATGACCAGGGGTTAAATGGTATCGAACTGGCACTTGAAAGCACACTGAAAGGTGTTCCGGGTAAAATATTGAATGAAGTGGATGTTTTGGGGCGCCAGGTCAGCTTTTCAAAGGAACGGTATATTGATGCCATAGATGGTTATGATGTATATCTTACTATAGATGAGACCATTCAATATCTGGCTGAGAAGGCTATGGATCAGGCAGTTCTGGATTATGACCTGAAACGCGGTGCCACATGTATTGTCATGGAACCAAACACTGCAGAGGTTTTGGCAATGGTATCAAAACCGGATTTTGACCCTAATGACCCGGATGCTCTGTCTTTATGGATTCAGGACGAAGACTGGAAAGGCTTTAATGATCCCGAAGACAACGAATTCCTCTGGCAGACGGTTTTCAGAAACAAGGCTGTAATGGATACTTACGAGCCGGGTTCGGTTTTTAAGGCAATAACAGCCGCTGCTGCCATAGAGGAAAATGTAGTGCAACTGGATACTCCCGAAGTATGTAAACCCATTTCATTGGCAGGCCATACCATTAATTGCTGGCGAAAAGGGGGACATGGGCCCACTGACTTTTTACATGCTGTCTATAATTCCTGTAACCCGGTTTTCGTAAAAACGGGACTGGATCTTGGTATTACTAAATTCTACAATTACTTCAGTTTGTTTGGATTTACCGAAAGGACGGGTATAGAGCTTCAGGGTGAGCCTACTAATGAAGAATACAGAAATCTTCAGCATAAGGATCCAAAAGAAATAGACCTGGCAGTTTCTTCTTTCGGGCAGCGTTTCCAGGTAAGTCCCCTCCAGATGATTACCGCATATTCTGCCATAGCAAATGGCGGTAACCTGATGAAACCCACAATAATAAAGCAGATTAATGACAGCGAAGGCAATATTATTAAAAAGTTTGAGCCACAGGTAGTTAGAAAAGTAATATCAGAGCAGACATCCCAGACTGTCCGGGAGGCATTGGAGGGTGTGGTAGCTGAGGGTACAGGTCGGAATGCATATGTTGCCGGTTACCGTATTGCGGGAAAGACAGGAACATCCCAGACCCTTCAAACTGATTCGGAAGGCCGTTACATAGTATCTTTTATGGCTATTGCCCCGGCAAATAAGCCCAGAGTTTGCGTGCTGGTTATACTGGATCATCCTCAGAATGAGATGCATTTAAGATCAGGCGGTATTCTGGCCGCACCCATAGCCGGAAAACTAACTGAAGAAATACTTAAGTATTTACAGGTAGAAAGGGAATATACTGAAAAAGATAAGCAGGAAATGACTCAGGAAGTCTTTGTTCCCAATGTTGTAGGGCTTACTGCAGCTGCGGCCGAGGAAAAACTGAAAGCATTCGGACTTAAATATATTTATGAAGGGGAGCAAACAGATCCAAATGCCATTATATATAACCAGACACCAAAAGCTGACTTTTCTATCCCACAGAATTCGACTATAATTTTATATACTGATGAAAACAGGGCTGAGACATTGGTTACAATGCCGGATCTTAAAGACAGGACAGTTTCAGAGGCTATCGAAGCCTTGGAGAGATTAGGTCTCAACATCCGCATACGAGGAAGCGGAATGGTTCAGAAGCAGGAGTATCCGGCCGGAACCCAACTTAAGAAAGGCCAGGTGGTGGAGGTTAGTTTTGTGGAAATGATAGGCGATTAAAGCCAGCAGGATATAATTTATATAGGTTGACAAAAAAGATCCTTCGACTCCGCTGCGCTGCGCTCAGGATGACAAATAGGCGCTGCGCTGGCCCTTAAGTCATTCTGAGCGCAGTCGAAGAATCTAAACACCCGTGTCATTCTGAGCGAAGCCGAAGAATCTAAACACCCGCGTCATTCTGAGCGAAGCCGAAGAATCTTCTGGTTAGCATATAAGATCCTTCACTAACGTTCAGGATGACATAAAGGTTGTCATTCTGAGTGATAGCGGATAATTTAAATTCTAATGTCATTCTGAGCGAAGCCGAAGAATCTTCTGGTTAGCATATAAGATCCTTCACTAACGTTCAGGATGACATAAAGGTTATCATTCTGAGCGAAGCCGAAGAATCTTTGTAAAGATACCAGGAGGACACAGTATGCCATTGTTTTCTGGTTGTGACATTTTTGCCGATATATATTGAGAGGTGGATTTATATATGCTTTTAAATGAATTGTTAAAAAATATAGATGTACTGAATATAACTGGAAATACTGATACGGAAATCCGGGGCGTTACCTATGATTCGAGAAAGGCTTTGCCGGGTTATCTCTTTGTATGTATAGACGGTTTTGCTACAGATGGACATCTTTTCGCTCAACAAGCAGTGGATAACGGCGCAACAGCACTTGTTGTGGAGAAAGATGTTTCAATAATAGGAGAGGTCATCATTATTAAAGTTACGGATACCCGTGAGGCTTTGGCAGGCATATCTGCCCGATGGTTCGGCCATCCTTCAGAGAATATGAGGTTAATAGGTATTACAGGTACTAAAGGAAAAACCACTTCCACATACATGGTACGATCAATCCTTGAAAAAGCGGGAAATACGGTAGGGCTAATAGGTACTGTTGCAAATTGTATAGGCAACGAAAAAATACCCGCAAGAAGAACAACGCCTGAATCTTACGATCTGCAGGAAATGTTTGAAAAAATGAGGGATAAAGGTGCTGACACAGTGGTGATGGAAGTTTCATCACAGGGACTCAAACTGCACCGGGTCTCTTTCTGCGATTTTGATATAGGTGTATTCACCAACTTTTCAAAGGATCATATCGGCGGCTTTGAGCATCCTGATATGGAGGATTATTTTAATTCCAAAATGAAGATGTTCAGCCTTTGTAAAAAGGGTATAGTGAATATCGATTCACCGCATGGAGAAATAATAGCCGGGGAAGCAAAATGCGAGATATATACCTACGGTATTGAGAAGGAAGCTGATGTTAAAGCCAAAAATATAATTACCCACTCGGATTCAGTGGAGTTTGAATGCATAACCCCCTGGTTTACTGAAAAATTCAAGGTTTCTGTTCCCGGAACATTCAGTGTTTATAATGCTTTAGCGGCAATTTCGATTTGCGGCCTTCTGGGAGTCTCCCCCCGGTATATAAGTGACGGGCTAAAAAATGTACAAATACCCGGACGGGCTGAGGTTGTTCCCACACCGGGAAAAGAGTATACCGTTATGATTGATTATGCACATTCCCCCGAGAGCCTGGAGAATATACTTTCAACAGTGAAGAGTTTTGTTAAGGGACGCCTTATTAGTGTATTCGGATGTGGCGGAGACAGGGATAAATCAAAACGCCCTGTTATGGGAGAAATTTCAGGAAGGATAGCGGATTTTACTATTATTACATCAGACAATCCCAGAACCGAAGTCCCAGCCGATATTTTAGCTGATATTGAAAGTGGCATAAAGCGTACTGAGGGCAAATATACAGTAATTGAAGACAGAACTGAGGCAATCCGGTATGCAATGAATAATGCAAAAAAGGATGATATCATAGTATTAGCGGGTAAAGGACACGAGACATATCAGATATTTAAGGACAAGACCATTCATTATGATGAAAGGGAAATTGTGATGGACATACTTAGGGAAGGGTGACGATATGAAGGCTTTAAATGCAGGAACTATTGCAAAAATGGTCAAAGGAAGACTTGAGGGGTCCTCTGAAATCATTGTGAATAAGATCTCCATCGACACTCGGACACTGGAGAAGGGTTCACTCTTTGTCGCTATCAGGGGAGAACGATTTGACGGCCATGATTATATCGGGCAAGCCGTATCAAACGGTGCAGCGCTGGTTATGGTGCGAGAGGGAACAATTCTTCCCGAAAAAGTTCCTGCCATATTTGTAACCGATACCCAGGAAGCCTTAGGAAAACTTGCCCATGAATACAGAAAACTTTTTGAGATACCTGTAATTGCAGTTACAGGAAGTGTGGGCAAAACCAGCACAAAGGAAATGATTGCATCAATATTGTCAGCAAAGTATAAGGTCCATAAAAGCAGGGGGAATTTTAATAACGAAATAGGTCTGCCCCTTTCGGTACTGGAATTGGAAGAGGAGCATGAGGTGGCAGTCTTCGAAATGGGAATGAGGGGATTTGACGAAATAAGCGCTCTGTCCAAAACTGTCAATCCTGATATTGCAGTGATTACCAACATAGGGATTTCCCACATTGAAAGACTCGGTTCAAGGCAAAATATATTGAAAGCCAAGCTGGAGATTCTGGATGGCATGAACGAAAAGGGGATTGTTATCTTAAACGGTGATGATGAACTGTTATCGGGCTTAAAAGATTTGCTGAAACAAAAAACCATATTCTATGGAATAGACGAAAACCAGGATGTATGGGCATATGATCTTTCTTCTGAAGGAGAAGAGGGAGTACATTTTCATGTAAAAACCGCTAAAAACGACGATATGAAGCTCTTTATACCTGCTCCGGGAATCCATAATGTACATAATGCCCTTGCAGGAATAGCCGTAGCAGAAGCCCTTAATATGAACGAAACTGAAATCAGAAATGGCCTGGAAAACTTTTCGGGTGAAAAAATGCGCCTCAGTATCGAGGAGAAAGATGGGATTAAATTTATTAATGATTCCTATAATGCAGCGCCATCTTCAATGACTGCTGCTATAGATGTGCTTTGTGAAATTGCCGGAGAGAGAAGGAAGTGGGTTGTCATTGGCGATATGCTTGAGCTTGGAGACTGGGCTCAGGAGGCTCACAGAAAAATAGGCAGACTTGTGTCAAAATCCGGCATAGAATATATGGTGGCTATAGGAGAACTGGCCAAATGGTATGTGGAGGGTGCAAACGAAAATCCCGACACAAAAACAGTTGCCAAATTATTTGCCAGCCCTCAGGAAGCTAAGCCCTATATTAAGACCCTTGTCCAGAAAGGAGATGTTCTTCTTTTTAAGGGCTCCCGTATGATTAAATTAGATATTTTGTTACAGGAGCTTCTTTCGGAAGAATTAAATCAATATGCTTAACATACTTAAGATTATACCGACTCAGATTATTGTATATTTTATCAGCTTTTTCATATCTTTGATATCCGGAAAGCTGTTGATTCCGGTATTAAGAAGGCTGAAATTCGGTCAGATACAAAGGGAAGAAGGCCCCGAAAGTCATAAAATTAAACAGGGTACACCTACAATGGGCGGGATCATTTTCCTGCTTCCTGTTTTATTGATTGGGGTTTTTTACAGCTTTTATGATATCAGAATTCTATCCCTTGTTCTGGCGACAATGGGATTTGCTTTTGTTGGTTTTCTTGATGATTATCTGAAGATAAGAAAGAAGAACAATGAAGGTCTTTCACCGATGCAAAAGATGACAGGACTTTTAATTGTATCAGGGATTTTCGCCTGGTATGCGATTTCTTATACTGAAGAAGCCAGGATGCTTATTATACCGTTTTTGGGTTATTATAAGCCAGTAATAATGCCTGTCGTCATAGCTATTCCTTTCATTATTTTTGTGCTGGTGGCTTTTACTAATGCAGTAAACCTTACAGATGGCCTGGACGGTTTGGCGGGATCTGTAACCACAATAGTATTATTATTCTTTACCTTAGTCACAATGTTAAACAGTGAATGGGATTATGTAAGGATGTTCTGTGCCCTGCTGGCAGGGGGTATACTGGGATTTCTGGTGTATAACCTTTACCCGGCAAAGGTTTTTATGGGGGATACCGGCTCCCTTGCCATAGGAGGTGCCCTTGCATCAACGGCTATTCTAACCGGTACCCCGATATTTTTAGGATTGGCAGGAATAATCTTTGTTGCCGAAACATTATCTGTAGTAATACAGGTTATTCATTTTAAGAGGACAGGCAAAAGAGTATTCCTTATGGCTCCTCTTCACCACCACTACGAGCATAAGGGATGGAGTGAGATTAAGGTGGTAATCATATTTACTATTGTAACCATTTTCAGCAGTGTTTTAGCTTTTCTTCTTATGAGGTGATTGGGTTGAGAAAAAGAGAGTACGATTTTTGGATCCTCTTTACAGTGTTAGTTATGCTGGCTATGGGAACGGTTATGGTTTTCAGTGCCAGTTCATATAGTGCCCAGCATTACCAGAACAACAAATATCACTTTCTGATAAGGCAACTGCTTTGGGGTACAATAGGTGTAATCAGCATGCTCATTTTTTCCAAAATTGATTATCACAGAATCGCTGCCTGCTCGCCTGTACTTATGCTGATAAGCACAGTTATGCTGGCTTTGGTTCTGATACCGGGAATAGGAACAGTTATCAATGACTCCAGACGTTGGTTTGACTTAAAAATTACGACATTTCAGCCATCGGAATTCACTAAAATTGCGATGATATTGTTTTTATCATTTAGTCTCTCAAAAAACAGCCACAGGTTGAATTACTTTTTTAGAGGGCTTATACCGTACCTTCTTGTGATAGGCGCAACCGATGCTTTACTGTACTTTGAACCGCATATGAGTGCCATTATACTTATTACGTTGGTGTCAGTAATTATCCTGTTTTGTGCCGGTGCCAAAATAAGACACTTCCTGGTGCTTGCTGTGCCTGTAAGTGCTGTGGGCTGGAAACTTATAATGAGTCAGCCATACCGTGTAAATCGTATAATGGCGTTTCTGGATCCATTCAAATATAGCCAGGATGAAGGTTTCCAGGTAGTAAATTCCCTGTATGCCATTGCTTCGGGTTCAGTTTTTGGAAGAGGGCTGGGAAGAAGTCTTCAAAAGAACCTGTATCTTCCTGAACCGCATAATGACTTTATCTTCTCCATATTAGCCGAAGAACTCGGCTTTGTGGGGGCTGTAACAGTTATCCTTCTGTTTATGCTGTTTATATGGAGAGGTGTAAAGGTGGCTATGAACGCTCCTGATATGTTGGGAAGCCTTATAGCAATGGGCATTACTTCATTAATTGCTTTGGAGGCTATTATTAACATTGCAGTTGTTACATCCACTATTCCCACCACCGGTATGCCGCTTCCATTCTTCAGCGCAGGCGGCACTTCCACGGTGTTCTTGTTGACATCAGTGGGAATTTTACTTAATATCTCAAAGGGAACCAGTCCGGCAAGTTTCAGTGTTATAAGAAATGACCGGAATAATTATGGAAATAAGCGCAGTGTTTCGTCGCAGAAAGTCGGTGAATTATGAAATATATAATTTCAGGCGGTGGTACCGGTGGTCATATAAACCCCGGTATTGCTATTGCAAAAGAGATTCTTACAAATGAGCCTGATGCAGAGATTCTTTTTGTTGGAACAAAAAAGGGGCTGGAGGGCAAGCTGGTTCCACGTGAGGGTTTCGATATCAAATATATAGATGTTCAAGGTTTCAGAAGAAAGCTATCCTCTGATACCTTTAAAACAGTCGGAAAACTGTTAAAGAGCTTTGGTTCCATCAGGAAAATTTTAAAAGAATTCCAGCCGGACGCTGTTATCGGCACCGGAGGCTATGTGTGTTTTCCTGTGGTATTTGTCGCCGCACTTAAGAAAATTCCTACAATAATTCATGAGCAGAATGCTTTTCCGGGAGTTGCCAATAAAGTTCTTGCCCGTTATGTTGACCATGTGGCCATAAGTTTTGAGGAAGCCCGTTCAAGATTTAAAGGCAAAGCAAAGATAACCCTTACGGGAAATCCTATCAGGAACGATTTATTTTTGCTTGACCGCAAAAAAGCCCGGGAGAATCTTGGAATAGACAAGGACACACCTTTGGTGGTGATTTTCGGAGGCAGCCTGGGGGCTGAACATATAAATGAGTGTGTCAGGGATATGATAAACCATTACGGTAAAGAAATATCATATAATCTTATTCTTGCCACAGGAATGAAGCATTATGAAAAGGTTATGAGATATATCAGGCCTCCGCTTCCTGATAATATTGAGGTGGTACCGTATATTTACAATATGGGTGAAGTGCTGGCAGCGGCCGATCTTGCCGTTACAAGAGGGGGAGCTATAACAGTCAGCGAGCTGTCAGCGCTGGGTGTGCCTTCAATACTTATTCCATCCCCATTTGTGGCTGAGAATCATCAGGAATATAATGCAAGAGCACTTGAAAACAAAGGTGCAGCAGTGGTTATACTTCAAAACCAGCTTACTTATGAGATTCTTTACGGTCAGATTCAAAAACTGATAAAAGACAAGGAACTTCGAAAAAAAATGTCAGTGGCCGCTAAAAAAAGCGGTATAAAGAACGCCGCCCCGGCAATCTATACTCTGATCAAAAAAGCTATAGACAAAAAAAATAATTAACCTGAAAAAAGTGGTCAACCCATCATTTGTAACACCATTTCGACGGCAGCATATTATGAAATGTGTTCAATACTTTGCTTCCGGGGGTGTTTTGCGTGAGCAATCTCATAATTGCCGGAGGTTCAAGACTGAGCGGCATAATAGAAGTGCCAGGAGCTAAAAATGCTGTTCTGCCAGTACTTGCCGCCACGCTCTTGAATAATGGTACCAGCATTCTTGAGAATTGCCCGGAGTTGGACGATGTCTTAACAATGTTAGAAATACTGTCTGCTTTAGGGTGCAAAACTAAGAAAAAGGGATCACGTATAGAGGTTGATGCCTCAAATCTTACAAGTTCGTGTATTCCTGAAATACTGGCTAAAAGGATGAGGTCCTCAATAATTATTCTGGGGGCAGTTCTTGCAAGATGCGGGGAGGTTCTTGTCAGCTACCCCGGCGGGTGCGAAATAGGTATGAGACCTATAGACATGCATCTTCGTGCGCTTGAACAGATGGGAGCAGAGGTTGACGGTCTTAAGCATGGTATGCTGAAAGTCAGCGCCGCCAAACTTCAGGGCTGCGAGGTTTTACTGGACTATCCCAGTGTAGGTGCTACTGAAAATATTATGTTGGCTGCCACCTTTGCCGAGGGAGAAACGCTAATCAGAAATGCAGCGAAGGAACCTGAAATTGAGGATTTACAGGATTATCTGAATCAAGTGGGTGTTAATGTAACCGGAGCCGGAACGGGAGTTATAAGAATTCAGGGTATACGGGAAATAAAGGCCGAACCCGTTCATAAAATTATTCCTGACCGGATTGTTGCCGGTACATATCTTGCAGCTGCTGCGGCAACCGGAGGAAGCCTGGTAGTAACGGGAGTAGAATATGACCATATAGGGTCAATTCTTTATTGTTTAAGAAGAACAGGATGCAGGATAAAAAACTATTCCGGCGGCGTTGTTACATTGGAATCTGACGGAAGACTTAAGGCTCTGGATCTGGTACGAACGTCTCCGTATCCCGGTTTTCCCACTGATATGCAGCCTCAGATTGTTGCGCTTTTAACAAAGAGCGAAGGCACCAGCGTAGTGGTGGAAACGGTTTTTGAAAACAGATTCCGCTATACAGAACAGCTGCAGAAACTGGGCGCAGATATCAGCATACAAGGAAGAACAGCAATTATCAGAGGGGTTAAGAATTTGAAAGGAGCTTCGGTTGAAGCCAGGGATTTACGAGGCGGTGCTGCGCTGATTATTGCCGGACTGGTTGCTGAAGGAGAAACAAGTATTTCCGGAGTCGGTTATATTGACAGAGGCTATGAAAGAGTGGAAAATGTTCTGTCAAAGGTGGGGGCGAATATCAGAAGAGTTGAAGACTGAATATGGTGTGGTATAATTGTTATAACAATATTCCTGAGTAAGTGCGAAACATACCATTACAGTAAGTTAGCACAGAGGGACATATGAAAAAAAAAAGACGTACTAAAACAAGATTTAAAATATTCATATTTGTTTTTGTGTTTGCCCTATGTCTTGTTATTTTGCTGTTTGCACCTGTTTTCAATATTAAATCCATTGAGGTTGGGGGAAATAGCAGATACACAGCTGAAAAAATAATTGAGACTTCGGGAATAATGATTGGCGAAAACGGATTTCGCAAGCTAAGATTAAGACCGGAGGCCATATTAGAGCTGAGGCTTTTGGACAGCGAAGAGAAAATAAACCAACTTCCTTATGTAAAATCATGTACTGTGAAAATTGATTTTCCGGACAATGTTAAAATACAAATTACCGAAAGAGAACCTGCAGCTTATATCGTTTACTTTGACAACTATTTGACGGTGGATGCCCAGGGGTATGTTTTAGAAGCCGGTAACACAGAACCGCCTCAGGGCTTAAAGGAACTACGGGGTATTGACTTCAAAAAATACACCATAGGCAAACAATTGGAAGAATCGGAAATAGACTTGATATATACTGGTGTTGAAATAATCAATACCATTAATAATTCAGATAAAACCACGGATGTAAAGCTGGCAGATGTATTAGACTGGGTTGATATGGTTAGTGAGACTAATGCCATCTTGTCTCTGGACAATAGAATTATTGTCAGATTCAACCCAAAGGACAAGCTCCAGTATACAATAGATTTTACCAAAGAAATATTTTTTAAGAGAATTAGCACCAAAGAGACTGGAAGAATAGAATTCTCGGGTCACCAAAACCCAAGTTTTATACCCGATTAAGTCATTTGTTTAAGGAGGGTTTCCATGATAGCTTTACTTGGACTCATTGCCGGATTGTTAGTAGGCATTTTTATTCCGGTTCATATACCACAGGCTTACTCCAATTATGCTGCAGTTGCAATTTTAGCGGCTTTAGACTCAATTGTAGGAGGATATTCAGCATCACTTGAAAGAAAATTTAATATAAAGATATTTTTATCAGGTTTTTTTGCCAATTCAGTTACTGCAGCCCTGCTGGCATATATCGGGGATAAACTGGGTATTCAGATACATTTGGCAGCTATCTTCGCATTTGGTAATCGTATTTTTCTTAATATCGGCAATATAAGAAGAAAGCTCATCAAGACAGATGAAATAAAGTAACACTATATATGCAAAAAAAATCCGCCAAATTTTTGTAAAACCCCAATATATTGAGTTTGAATGGAGAAATTTTAAAGAAAATTATTGCTTTTACATGTGTTTGATATATAATAATATTAATAGCTTATATTATGGCTCATAGTTCTTTTTGAAAATATATTATTTACGTAAGATGACTTATATTGAGAATAATAATTCCCCTCATCTCTCAGACAGGGGCAGGGGTTATTATCTCAGAAGGGAACCGTACCCACGACTCGAGTTTCATCGACTCGGGGCCCGTTGGAAATTTTCGATTTTACGTATCGGGTAGGTTATATAAGGAGGATACAAAAGTGTTGGAATTTGACATTGATATGGATAACTTTGCACGTCTTAAAGTCGTTGGTATCGGCGGAGGGGGCAACAACGCTGTAAACCGAATGATTGCATCAGGTATGCGGGGTGTGGAATTCATTGCAGTAAATACCGATAAACAGGCATTATTCCTTTCACAGGCAACTACAAAGATTCAGATAGGTGACAAGTTAACAAAGGGTCTTGGAGCGGGGGCTAATCCGGAAATCGGAGAGAAGGCCGCAAATGAGAGCCGTGACGAAATAGCAATGGCTATTAAAGATGCCGATATGGTCTTTGTTACTGCTGGTATGGGCGGTGGAACAGGGACAGGAGGCGCTCCGGTGGTTGCCCAAATAGCCAAAGAGATGGGAATTCTTACAGTAGGTGTTGTCACAAAACCATTTCTGTTTGAAGGTAAAAAACGCATGATGCAGGCTGAAGCCGGAGTAGAAGCATTGAAGGCAGTTGTGGATACACTCGTTACAATTCCAAATGACAGATTGCTCCAGATTGCCGATAAAAAAATGCCTCTGGTTAAAGCCTTTAATCTTGCAGATGATGTTTTAAAACAGGGCGTACAGGGTATTTCAGATTTGATAGCTGTTCCCGGCCTTATTAACCTGGACTTTGCCGATGTGAAGACAATTATGATGGAAACCGGGATTGCTCATATGGGAATAGGCAAGGGAACCGGAGAAAATAAGGCAGAGGAAGCTGCCAAACAGGCAATATCTAGCCCATTGCTGGAAACCTCAATTGAGGGGGCCAGAGGGGTTCTCCTTAATATAACAGGCGGACCGGATCTTGGTTTACAGGAGGTAAATCTTGCGGCAGAGCTAATCCAAACATCAGCTGATCCGGATGCCACTATTATTTTCGGTGCTGTTATTGATGACAACTTAAAAGATGAATTGATCATTACAGTGATAGCAACAGGCTTCGACAAAGCCTTAGAAAAAAAGAGACCCGGGTATCTGTTCGGTGCTGACAACAAAAAACCGATGCAGCCAGAGCCTCCCAAAACTACCGTCATTGTAGATGATGAAGTTGAAGGACCGGAGATCCCTACCTTCTTAAAGCGCAAAGGCTT
>DUNT01000106.1 GCA_012839205.1 Clostridiaceae bacterium | reverse complement strand
TCAAGTGGAGCAGCCGCCTTAGGAGCTTTAAGCGAAGATCCTAAAATCTTTGGTAAAGCTTTTGTGTTTGTCGGTTTGGCTGAAGGTATTGCAATTTACGGACTAATAGTTTCAATCCTTATACTGAATGCCTGATTGGGGTTTTAAAAATGAAGATGTTTCTTATAAGTGACAATATTGATACAAAAATTGGTATGCGGCTTGCCGGAGTGGATGGTGTAGTTGTTCATGAGCGGGATGAAGCACTGGATGTTTTTAAAAAGGCCATGGCAGATAAAGAAACAGGAATAATTCTTATCACTGAGTTAATAGCAGCCATGCTTCCTGATATTATATCAGATATTAAATTGAATTACACAAAACCACTGATTGTCGAGATTCCTGACCGACATGGCACAAGACGCCGGCCTGATTACATTATGAGAAGTGTAAACGAGGCTATTGGAATCAAGTTATAATGGATAAGAATCTTCATTGCAATTAAAACAGCCATGATGGCAGGAAACGGGAGTTGTTTATGAACAGGACTGAGGAAAAGCTCAACAAATTCTCATATATGGTAATGAAAGAAGCTGATGCAAAGAAAAAGGAATTGATTTCTCAAGCTGAAAAAGACAGAATCAAAACCATTGCCGAAAAGGAGATAATGTTTTTGAAAAAAGCATATGATCAGATTCATGAATCCCTGGCCAGAATTGAGAAGGAGCATAATGAAGAAGTGTCTAAGGCTATATTAGAAAGCAAGCAAACACTTTTCAATAATCGTGAGGAAATATTAAAGCAGGTGTTCTCAAACGTCAGAGGAAAGCTTGAGGACTTCAAACACAAGGATGAGTACAGGAGCTATATGATTAAAATGATTTTACAGAGCCTGGAACAAATCGGAAAGGGAGATATTCTGATTTATGCAGATAGTGATGATATTCCGCTTATTGAAGAAATTAAAGCTAAATCCGGAGTAAGGTTTGAGTTGTTTGAGAGCGAAGAGCAGCTTGTCGGCGGTTTTATCATATGCAATAAGACAAAAGGGCTGATGTATAATTACTCCTTTATAAATGGTCTGAAACAAGAGAGGGATTCGTTCCTGGAGAACTATGGGCTTTCAATTGATTAATCAAAGGAAATATATCTAACATATAAAACTGAGGGTAAACAGATGGGAGACACATCACACGGAACTATATATGGAATTAACGGTCCGGTTATCAAGGTTCGCGGCAATCATCCGTTTCAAATGCTTGAAATGGTAATGGTGGGGCATGACAGGCTAGTCGGTGAAGTTATACGAATTCTGAAGAATGAGACCATTGTTCAGGTTTATGAAAATACTACAGGGCTCAAGACAGGTGAACCTGTAGTATCAACCGGGAAGCCCCTTACTGTCAAGCTGGGGCCGGGTATTATTGGCAATGTCTTTGATGGCATTGAAAGACCTCTTGTAAAAATTGCTGAAGACACAGGCATATATATAAAGCGTGGCAGCGTTATGAACAACCTCGACACAGAAAAGCTATGGGATGTCAAAATGCTTGTTAAACCCGGTGATTATTTGAATCAGGGCGAGATTTTTGCTGAAGTTAAGGAAACCGAGTCGGTCAATCATAAGATAATGATACCTCCGGGAATTAAAGGTGAGGTAATTGAAGCTGCCGAAGATGGACCATATAATATTGAAAAAACAATAGTTAAGGTCAGAGACGAAAAGAAAATACATAACCTTACTCTTATACAGGAATGGCCTGTGCGTGAGCCGAGACCATACTATCGCAGACTTCCTCTGGATATACCCCTTATTACAGGACAAAGGGTTATTGATACTCTGTTTCCTTTGGCAAAGGGAGGAACGGCAGCTATACCGGGTGGTTTTGGCACCGGTAAAACTCTTACCCAGCATCAGCTTGCAAAATGGGCTGATGCTGACATTATCGTCTATGTTGGCTGCGGAGAACGCGGAAATGAAATTACAGAGGTCCTGGAGGATTTTCCAAAATTAATAGATCCCAGAAACGCAAGACCGTTAATGGAACGGACAGTGTTAATAGGCAACACCTCCAATATGCCTGTTGCCGCTAGAGAGGCATCAATTTATACCGGTATTACCCTGGCTGAATACTATCGTGACATGGGTTATGATGTGGCAATTATGGCCGACTCTACCTCCCGCT
>DUNT01000105.1 GCA_012839205.1 Clostridiaceae bacterium | reverse complement strand
TGTTAATCGCAGCACTTGTTGTCATCACCACATCCGTTGCAGAATAGGAGAAGGAATAGGATAATGAACATTAACACTTCGCAATTGCCGCCGAAAAAGTTACATCCTCTTAATCCGAACATATTAAAAACCTCCCATGCCTTTTGAACTCAATATATTCTATTCTAAATAGCATCAATGGGTTACAATACAGGTTCTATGTTTTCACACATTTGAATAGTATTTAAATAGCTGACAAGACCGTTATCAGGGGGAAGAAATGTGGAAGAGAATTACAAGAATATAGTTTCCTCAGGCTATTTTAAAGGAATATTAAAAGCAGTAGCGGTATCTCTGACAGTAACATTGATTATTTTGTTAGTAACGGCATTACTTCTTTGCTTCACTGATTTTCCAGAAATGTACACTTTTCCATCTGCAATAGCTGCAACAGTATTGGGAGTATTTTCAGGAAGCTCTGTAGCTGCAAAGAAGAATAGATCCAATAGCCTTTTATCTGCTATGCTGACAGCATTTATATATGCTTTTATATCATTTGTTATAGGCAGTATATTAGAACGAAGAGTCAGTTTTACATTAAATACTGCTCTCTTTGTTGTTATTGCTCTATTGACGGGAGCTATTGCCAGTATTTTGTCAAATCGCGTAAAAGGAGCAAAAAACTATAACAAAAGTTCATCGGGAATACTTGAAAGGATAAACAGAAAAAAAACCAGCGGGGGATACCGTTTTAAAAGCCGGAAACTCTAGTTTCAGTATATTGTTTTTTTGAGTGTAATGTACTATAATAATGATGACAAGTATATTTTCGTATCTTGTCATTTTTATATAGTACAAAGAAGGCCATACCATTATGATTCATATTTACACAGGTGATGGAAAAGGGAAAACTACAGCGGCAATCGGTCTTGCAATAAGAAATATGGGCTGCAATGGTATGATTTTTTTTGCCCAATTTCTAAAAAGCAGTGATACCGGCGAGATTAATGTATTCTCCAAATTGGATGGAATTACTTTTTTCAGACCCTATTTGCGACATAAGGGATTTATCTTTAATTTAAATAATAAACAGCTCAATGAAATTAAAGAAGACATTGAAAAAGGATTCCGGGAGATTAAAGATATCATTTTCAATAACAAGTTTTCGCTGATAGTTTTGGATGAGATTCTGGATGTTATCGAATTAGGTTTTTTGACGGATGAAAATATTATTGATCTTTTTGATAAATTTCCCGCAACCGAATTCGTAATAACAGGCAGAAAAGCTACAAAAGCTATGAAAGATCGAGCGGATTATATTACTGTAATGAAAAAAGAAAAACACCCTTTTGATAAAGGAATAAATGCCAGAAAGGGTATAGAGTACTAAGATTAATTATGAGAGGCAAATTTATATGCATAAGAGAAAGCTAAATATCAAAAGGTTTATTACTGTTATATCAGTTTTTATTATTGTTGTTATTCTGTTAATCATCGTATTTATGAATAACAATAAATCAAATATAGCAAAAAACAGTCCGTCGCCAACAATAACTGCAACAGCAGCACCGTCTGTGACAGCAACTCCGGTGCCAAGTTCAACCGAATCACCTTCGGTTACGCCTTCGCCAATACCGGAAGAAACAGCGAAGCCAGATGATAATCTTGTAATCAGAACCGATTATGAAAACTTCTTACCAAATGAGGCGGGGGAAATACCTATAATAATGTTTCACCGCTTTATAGAAGCATATGAGGAAAACACTGAAAAGGAATATACAACAACTTTTGCAGAATTCGAAGCACTATTACAAACCCTTTATGATGCCGGCTATAGGCTAATTAGCATGGAGGACTTTATTGATTGTAATATTAAAGTTCCTGCAGGTACTATGCCAATGGTTTTCTCCTTTGATGACGGGACACCCGGTCAGTTTAATCTGATTGAAGAGGGTGGAAGTTTAAAAGTCAACCCAAAATCAGCGGCAGGAATAATGATGGCATTTAATGAGAAGCATCCTGACTTCGGCTTAAAAGGGATTTTCTATGTAAATATGAACATAGGCGAAAATACCTTCGAAGGTGCAGGAACATTAAGCGAACGCTTTGAGATGCTGCAAAGTTTAGGCTTTGAGCTGGGCAATCATACCTGGGGCCACGTTAATTTTACCAAGCCGGAAAATAATTCTGCCCAAAGGATACAGGAGAGTCTTGGCAGGAACCAGGAGAAAGCTGATGAAGTTCTACCTGGCCTGAGGTTTTATTCATTAGCTTTACCCTATGGCAGCCTGCCTGACAAAAGCTTATATAAATACCTGGAAAGCGGCTCATACGATGGAATTGAGTACAGGAATGAGACCATAATGGCAGTCGGAGCAGAACCTGCTGTTCCGTCAATCAGCAAGAAATATAACAATCAGTATGTCAGAAGAATCCGGGCGCAGGGAAGAGTTGCAGTTAACGGGGATCTTACATGGTGGCTTCCAAGAATGACATCTAATCGTATGTTTATAAGTGATGGAGATCCAACCACTATTGTAGTACCAGAAGAAAAGAAAGATACAATTGATATCGAAAAACTTAAGGGAAAATCTTTGATTACATATTGATATATTAACATAAAAAACATTATTCATGGAAACATTTGATTTATGTTGCAAAATGATGTAAGATAGATATAACAGTTTCCAGTTTACATTATTAAGCATAGGCATTGTACTATTATCCCGATCCGGTAATATATTTTATTATCGGGTTGTGATTTTTTTTGTTGTTGACGCGTTTAAAATATTTTTTTATTCATCGTATAATGACTATGTATAGACTACTATTAAAACATGAAAGGAGGCAGGCAGAATGTCAGTTGCAAAGGATGTTAAAAAACCAATTGATGACTATGAAGTGAAAAGAAAAGCCGTAAAGCTTGTAGTTGCACACTTAAGAAAAAAGATTACAAAAGAGTATTTGGGTATGCAATATCTTATTAGCTGGCTGGATGAAATGGATGAACTCCTTATGAAAGAAGAATTTGATATCAAAGAGTATTATGCAATGAGGAGACAATTGAATAGTGTTGTCGAGAGTACTTTAGACGAAGAAATGCGAGGTAAGATAAGAAACTCCTGGCATAGCTTCGGAAAAGCGTTAGATAAAAAAGCAAAACCTTATTAAAAACCTCGATAAGCAAAATCGAGGTTTTTCTGTTATGCACTAGAAAAACCAAGCTCTTCAGTGGTATTAGGCATACAAGCTAAAATACTGAAGAGCTTTTATTATTGCAAACTATCTGTTGTTCAGAGCTTATTTTCACTTTAAGCGTTAATCTTGCACTACACTGTCATTCTGAATGGAGCGAAGCTAAATGAAGAATCTTATAGAATAATGTTAACACAAGGATCCTTCGACTCCGCTACGCTACGCTCAGGATGACATATGGGGGTATTACGCTACGCTCAGGATGACATATGGGGGTATTACGCAGCGCTCAGGATGACATATGGGGTATTACGCAGCACTCAGGATGACATATGGGGGGGTAATACGCAACGCTAAGGTTGGCCCGGGGAGACTGTGCAACTTTTTGGATGACATTGGAGAATGATACTACATTTAAAATGACCTTAGCAGTTTTCAATAAATTCCTTGCCCGTTTTAATCTGCTCTAATACACTTTCCTTAGCAGGCCCGCCTGTAATCTTTCTTTCATTTACACAGGTTTGAAGACTTATTGCATCATAAACATCATTTTCAATTTTATCTGAAAAGGATTTTAGTTCTTCTAAGCTCATATCATCGATGTTTATGTTTTTCCCAAGACAGTAAGCCACCATACGGCCTATTATTTCATGGGAGTCTCTGAATGGGATTCCCTTTTTAACCAGATAATCGGCAATATCAGTGGCATTGGTAAAACCGCCTTTGGCAGAATTATACATAGTCTCTTTATTAATCTTCATTGTGTCCAGCACTTTTGTAAAAATAGGGAGGCAGAGCTTAACAGTGTCAACTGCATTGAATATGGCTTCTTTATCCTCCTGCATATCTTTGTTATACGCCAGAGGAATCCCTTTCATCATAGTAAGGAGAGAAATAAGACTTCCATAAACCCGTCCGGTTTTACCCCGGACAAGCTCGGCAACATCAGGATTCTTCTTTTGCGGCATAATGGAAGACCCTGTACTATAAGCATCATCAAGCTCAATAAATGAGAATTCTCCGGTGCACCAAAGAATAATCTCTTCACTGAATCTGGATAAATGCATCATGATTATTGACAGGCAGGAAGCCAGCTCAATTACAAAATCCCTGTCGCTAACTCCATCTATGCTATTAGCTGTAATAGCATCAAAACCAAGCTCAGAAGCCACCATTTGTCTGTCGAGAGGATATGTTGTTCCTGCAAGAGCCCCAGAACCCAGGGGCATTATATTCATTCTTTTAGTGCAGTCATCCAGCCTTTCAAGGTCTCTTTTAAACATTTGGAAATATGCCATGTGATGGTGTGCAAGGGTAATAGGTTGAGCTCTTTGCAAATGTGTGTATCCGGGCATAATAGTTTCAAGGTTTTCTTCAGCAATTTTTAGAATGACATTAAGAAGATCTTTTAACATTAATTTAAGCTCAATGATTTCATCTTTCAGATACATACGAAGGTCTAAAGCTACCTGATCATTCCTGCTCCTTCCGGTATGCAGTTTTTTCCCCACATCTCCGATTCTTGAAATCAGGAGGGTCTCAATATTCATGTGGATATCTTCAGCAGACACCTCAAATTCAACTTTTCCATCCTCAATATCTTTAAGTATTTCAAACAGTGTCTTATATATCAGATCAGCATCGGCTTTGGGAATGATTCCGCATGCACCAAGCATTTTAACATGAGCCGCACTGCCAAGTATATCGTGTCTATACAGCCTGTTGTCAAAATGTATTGACGAGTTGAAATCATCCATTAATTTATCTGTATTTTTAGAGAATCTACCGCCCCAAAGTTTCATAATTACCCTCAATTCTAAAATTAATTAATACACTGTCAGCCGCAACAGAGCTGACAGTGTAAATTATACAACTCTTTATTAATCTTTAATATTGTTTCGTTTCTTCATATTCGCCTGAACGGTACAAGGCAAACCAAAGAGATTAATGAAACCTTCTGCATCTTTTTGATTATAGACTTCATCTTCTTCAAAGGTGCACAGCTCTTCGCTGAACAGGGAATAGGGTGAAGTCGTTCCCGCAGGAATAATATTGCCTTTATACAGTTTCAGCTTAACTGTTCCGGTAACATATTTCTGTGTGGAGTCAACAAAAGCGGAAAGAGCTTCACGAAGAGGAGTATACCATTGACCGTAATATACAAGCTCGGCAAATCTTTGCGCCACAAGTGCCTTGTAGTGAGCTGTATCTCTGTCGAGAGTAATATTCTCAAGCTCCTGGTGTGCTGCATACAATATGCTTCCTCCGGGAGTCTCATAAACGCCACGGGATTTCATTCCTACAAGGCGATTCTCAACAATATCGATTATTCCAATACCATTTTCTCCGCCAATTTTATTTAATGTTTTCAAAATATCTATAGGTGATAATTCTTCTCCGTTAACCTTAACCGGAATACCTTTTTCAAACTCTATTTCCACGTAAGCAGGCTTATCGGGAGCTTTTTCTGGAGTTACCGACAGCTGGAGCAACCTGTCATATATAGGCTCGTTAGCAGGATTCTCAAGTTCAGAACCTTCATGGCTTAAATGCCAGATGTTTCTGTCACGACTGTAATTGCTGTCTTTGCTTACTGGTATGGGAATACCCCTTGCTATAGCATAATCAATTTCTTCTTCTCTGGATTTTATATCCCATATTCTCCATGGAGCTATAATTTTAAGATGGGGAGCAAGAGCTTTGATAGTTAGCTCAAAACGTACCTGGTCGTTTCCTTTACCGGTTGCACCATGACATATGGCAGTAGCGCCTTCTCTTTCGGCTATTTCAACCATGCGCTTTGCAATAATAGGTCTGGCAAAAGAAGTACCCAACAGATATTTGCTCTCATATACTGCGCCAGCTTTTAGTGTCGGGTATATAAAGTCAGTAATAAATTCTTCGGTGAGATCTTCTATAAAAATCTTACTGGCACCGGTTTTTATGGCCTTTTCTTTTAAATTATCCAGTTCTTCGGCTTGACCGACATCTGCAGCAACGGCTATAACCTCTGCATCATAGTTTTCTTTTAGCCATGGAATAATTATTGAAGTATCAAGACCTCCTGAATAGGCAAGAACTATTTTTTCCTTACTCATTAAAAATCTCTCCAATCTGTGCTAAAATTAGTTTGATATCAATTATTTCTGGGACTATTATGTTCCAGAAATTAAAAATTTAATAGTTTAGTTTTTATAATTATACAATGTTATGTATAATTATTCAATACCTTATGGTATATATTTATGGATAATAACACTTACATTATAGTACAGAGGTAAACGAATGAGAATAATAGGAATTGATCCAGGCTTTGCAATTACTGGTTATGGGGTAGTTGAATACACAGGTAATAAGTTTTCGATTATTGATGTAGGAGCTATCAGTACAGAGGCCGGTCTTGAATTATCGGAAAGATTATTAACCTTAAGCAATTGTCTTGATGAGCTTATAGCTCAGTATAAACCCGATGCAATGGCCGTAGAGGAACTTTTTTTCAATACAAATGTCAAAACAGCAATTAAAGTGGGCCACGGCAGAGGAGTTGCACTATTAGCCGCAGCAAGAGCTAATATAAAAGTATACGAATATACACCTCTTCAAGTTAAACAGGCTGTAGTCGGTTATGGCAGAGCTAAGAAGGAACAGGTCCAACAAATGGTAAAAGTGCTGCTTAATCTGGAGAGAATCCCGAAACCCGACGATGCAGCCGATGCTCTTGCCGTTGCTATTTGCCATGCCCATTGCAGCGGCTCGTATAGAGCAATTGATTTTCGTTGATGACAGGCTTATTTTATTTAATACAGAGTTAATGAATAATCATCTAACAGTCTAGTTATAAATGCTAAATAGTATAAAAGAGCCGGTTCTCTGGCAAGAACCGGCTTTAGTATTTGGCTGCGGATTAAGGATTTGAACCCTAACAAACTGAGCCAGAGTCAGTCGTGCTACCGTTACACCAATCCGCAATAATTATTGTCCTTTATGGAAACAGTATTATAAACTGTTTTATAGGGCGATTATCATTATAATATTATTATCAAATGATTTCAAGTCCTAATTTTTATTTTTATAGTTTGAGAAGACAATAATAAGCAAAGAGAGCTGCCATAACAGGCAGCTCTTATGATCAATAATGATAATTTAAACCTTAACTATCCAGTTAAACGGATCCGTTAGTTTTCCATACTGGATTCCTGTTATATTATCATAGAGCTTTTGTGAAAGTTCGCCTATTTTTCCCCCGCTTAAAAAAAGTTTTTTATCGTTCCAGCAAAGCTCTCCAATAGGTGAGATAACAGCTGCAGTACCTGTGCCGAATGCTTCTTTTAGCAGACCTTTATCAGCGGCGTCATAAACCTCCTGAATTGAAATTCTTCTTTCAGAAACTTTTAATCCCCACGAACGCAGAAGCTCCAGGCAAGATTTTCTTGTGATACCGGGCAAAATGCTGCCGTTAAGAGCTGGTGTAACTACTTCGTCATCTATAACAAAGAAGACATTCATTGTACCTACTTCTTCAATATATTTTCTTTCAACACCATCAAGCCATAATACTTGAGTATAACCATTTTTAGCTGCCTCCTGCTGAGCTTTCAGGGAAGCTGCATAGTTGGCACTGGCCTTTGCCTCACCAAGTCCGCCCTTAACGGCACGTACATAATGAGATTCAACAAATATTTTAACAGGATTAAGGCCTTCTTTATAGTAAGCTCCGACAGGCCCTGTAATAATTATAAACTGATAACTGCTTGATGGATGTACTCCGATATGAGGCTCTGTTGCAATAATAAAAGGACGTATATAAAGGGAAGTACCGGGTGCATCAGGAACCCAGTCCCTGTCAATATCAATTAATTTTCTTAATGCATCAACAGCAAAGTTCTCATCTATTCTCGGAATGCATAAAGCATCACATGATTTGTTTAAACGTTTGAAATTCTCGTCAGGTCTAAAGAGAAACACTTCGCCGTCTGTTTTATATGCTTTGAGTCCTTCAAAAATTGCCTGTCCATAATGAAATACCATTACAGCAGGTTCGTAATTAATTGAACTATAGGGAACAATTCTTGCATCATGCCAGCCTTTACCCTCTTCATAATCCATAATAAACATATGATCTGAGAAGAAATTACCAAAGGCAAGGTTTTCAGTTGCTGGTTTAGATTTAGGGTTTTTCGTCAGTTCTACTCTTATCTCCATAAAAAACACACTCCTTTGATAATTTAGTTTACACTATTTAAATGTAAAAATCTATAAATTTTATAATCATCAATACAATCGATATGTTTTAATTATTAATAATAATCTGATGTTACACATACTGAAACAAAAGTTCTGCAAACCGCATATGCTAAAAATATATCAGTTTGGAGTGTGAGACCATGGAAATTCATGTAGTTAAACCTGGCGAAAGTGTTTATTCGATTGCAACTCAGTATGGTGTACCATGGCAAAAAATAGTTTCCGATAATGAACTTGAGAACCCTAATCAACTTGTAGTAGGACAGACACTGGTTATTCTTCAGGGAAACAGGCAACATGTTGTAAGAAGAGGAGAGTCTCTGTATCTTATTGCTATGCAGTATCAGGTACGTATAAATGACATCATTAACGCCAACCCACAAATTACAAATCCTGCAGTTCTGCAAATAGGGCAGGTTATAACAATACCCCCCAGAGATATAAAGTTCGGACCTATACAAGTTAATGGCTATGCTTTTCCAAATATAGATATGGAAGTACTTAGAAAAACACTGCCGAATCTGACATACTTAAGCATATTCAGTTACCAGGTAAATGCAGACGGGAGTCTGGACACTATAGATGATTTGCCTCTTATACAGGCAGCCCGTTCCTTCAGAGTAGCTCCTTTAATGGTAATTACAAACATTGGTGATGAAGGCGGCTTTGACAGTGATTTAGCAAGCACAATACTAAGAAGCACTACAATTCAGGATACTCTTCTGGATAATATTGTACGTATATTGGAGGAAAAAAACTACAGCGGCCTTGATATAGATTTTGAATACATTTATCCAAATGACAGGGAAAATTACAATAATTTTCTCAGAAGAGTTGTAGCAAGATTACGACCTTTAGGATACAGTATAACAACCGCACTTGCGCCAAAGATATCTGCCGATCAGGAAGGGTTGTTGTATGAGGCTCACGACTATCCCGTTCATGGAGAGCTTGCTGACCATGTTATACTCATGACTTATGAATGGGGATACACCTATAGCCCTCCCATGGCTGTGGCCCCGATTAATGAGGTTCGCAGAGTTCTTAATTATGCAGTGACTGCAATTCCCCGTCAGAAAATATTTATGGGCATACCAAATTATGGGTACAATTGGACTCTGCCTTTTGAAGAAGGAACCGCTGCTCAAACAATTTCTAATGTAGGTGCAGTTAATTTAGCTTATGAAGTGGGGGCATGGATTAGTTTCGATCCTATTGCTCAAGCACCGTTTTTCAGGTATTATGACTCAAATGGAAGACAGCATGAGGTTTGGTTTGAAGATGCCCGGAGTATCCTTGCCAAACTCACACTGGCAAACGAGTTCAGATTAGGGGGAATCAGCTATTGGACAATAAACCGTTACTTCCCGCAAAATTGGCTGGTGTTGAATTCGGTATATGATGTTGTTAAAGTGCTTTAAATTATCTCATACAAAACCTGTTTACTAAAAAGAAAAACATTTAACGCCCTGTGTATTATCCGCAGGGCAGTATTTTATTTTGGGATGTTTAAACAGTCACCCGATTGGTATAGATTTATTAGTACCGTCATGGGGGGGACTGATTGGTATGAATAATTTGCCGGGCCTTCTTTCTGGATTAAACGAAAATGTCGGGAACAGAAAAGTACTGGTATCAATAAGACGTGGACTTACATATATGATTCCGCTTATACTGCTGGGTTCATTTGCATTAGTTGATAAATAAATTGCTCCTAATAAGTCTTTTCCGGATCTTGGGGCCCGTTATGGCAATAAATAAAATTTTTATAATATCACCCGGAATAAATGGAACAACGCCGACACCAATAGCAGCAAATACTACCATGTCGGCTTGGTATGATAACCATATAGTACCAAATGCATAACATACAATTGTCCCCAGTATCATACCCAGAACGCATATGTACCACCTATTAATAAATCTGTCAATAAAAACCCCAGAGATTAATGTCATAAATATAAAACCAATAATGTATCCTCCCGTTGGTCCTAATATTTTTGAAGCTCCACCTGAAAAACCCGAAAAAACCGGAGCTCCCGCCAAACCAATTAAAAGATATATTAAAAGACTCATTACAGCTTTTTTTGTACCAAGTATGTAAATTGTAAAAAAGATTGCCAGATTAGTGAAAGAAACAGGCACTAAACCGACAGGTATTGCTAAAGGGCCCAGTATACAAAGTACTGCTGCCATCAACCCAATTATCGTTATTTGATAAACAGTAGGTTTTTTTACCATAGTATTCTCCTTAATTCGTTATAATTAAAGTTAATTAAATAGCTCATATGGAAGTATAAACGAAAAGCAATACTATTGTCAACCAAATATTATCCTGAGTTAACATAAAGTTTTTCTTAATAAACCCGATTTATAAAGATTTTGAATCATTTATACCTATTGCTTATTTTGATATTGCAGATTGATGTTTATTTATTCAAAGCTGAGGTAATGTTTATTTAGACATTGCATAGCGCAATTGACATAAAGTGATGATGACAAAACATAAAACCTAAAGACAATGGATTAACTGTGATATATTCCCGATAGATATGTTTAAATTAATTGTATAAGGAAGGTAATAAAATGTTCAGAAATAAAGTAGCAGTAATTACAGGCGGAGCCTTGGGAATAGGGAAGTGTATAACACAACAGTTTGCTAAAGAAGGCGCCAGAGTAGCCTTCATAGATATGAACCTGGCGGCTGGAGAGGAAACAAAAGCCGAAATATTGGAAGATGGAGGCGAGGCTCTGTTTTTCTTTGGTGATCTTGCTAAGGAGAAAACGCTTATAGACTTTACCAAGAAGGTTATCGAACACTATGGAAATATTGATTATCTTATCAATAATGCAATGATCAGTAAAAAAGGTATAATGTCCGATTGCGGGTATGAGGATTTCAATGAAGTTCTTCGGGTTGGAATTACAGCCCCCTATATGCTTACAAAGCTATTTTTGCCTTATTTCAATAAGGGTGGGGCAGTAGTTAATATTTCATCAACCCGTGCTTTTCAGTCTCAAAAGGATACAGAAAGCTACACGGCTGCTAAAGGCGGCATAACAGCCTTAACTCATGCACTGGCAGTGAGCCTTGCAGGTAAAATTCGTGTAAATTCAATTTCACCAGGTTGGATTGATACTGGAAGCACTTATGATAAAAACTATATCCCCGATTATTCGGATGCTGATAAGAAGCAACATCTGTCAGGACGGGTCGGTCATCCTATGGATATTGTAAGAACTGTATTCTTTTTGTGCAATGAAGACAACAGCTTTATAAACGGTCATAATATTGTAGTTGACGGTGGAATGAGCAAACTTATGATTTATACCGAAGATTACGGCTGGCATTATGAAGTATGATTAACAGTATATGAACCTGTTAAAATCCGGATTATACCAGAGGCTTTTCAGATAGAAATTACGGTTTGAGGACAAAAATGATATTCGATCTTAAATAAAACTGGCAGATAATCTAAACGACCATCTGCCAGTTTATTAATGATATTCTATTTACTTTGTACTACTCCAACTATTAACGCAGAACCCTCAGCACGAGAAAGCACAATAGCTCAATTAGACCACTAGTTGTGCAATAAATGAAAGGTCAACAATATTAATAATCCCATCATTATTGACATCCGATGACTTTGCAAGACTCCAATTCAAATCTCCTTCACTTACTTGATAGTAATATGTACAAATAGCAAGGTCTCCAGTGTTTATCACACCGTCATTGTTAACATCTCCGGCATTCCATGATTCTTCAACAAGTATATCAATACCTGTACCTGAAGCTGAATATACCAGGCTACCCGGCATAATACCGAAGTCTGATTTTGCAATGGTAAAGGAACCCAACTCACCGGCAACGGTGTCCTTCGATATAAAATTAAGATTAAAAAGTGGAGCCCTGCCTGAGTTAATCGCTATCCCTTCAGTCGCAAAAATTATCCTGACAATTCCAGGCTGATCATGTTTTATATAGAAAAACTTATCCGGATCGCCTATTGGTTCATAAGATTTAAATTCAAAAAGGCTATCATCATAGTTTAGGATAATATCTCCGGCATATATACCTTCGGTAAAGTTATTGAGTATAACATTCAATGTGAATTCTTCTCCGGGTTCTACTTTTTGAGTACCCTCAATAAAGACAGTTGAGTCATCTGAGGGCTCGTCGTTGCTATAAGAATTCTGCAATGTAATCTCGGTGACGGCAGTAGAGGCCAACGAAACATCTCCGTAGGCAGTGGATACGTCGGCAACTTTAGTGGTCAGGTCATAGGTAACTTCGGTCGATTCGGAAGCGTAGACTGTCGAAACGACTGTGAACATTTGGAGTATCATCGTGATACAACATAGGATAGCCCAGATTCTTGATACTTTCTTCATTTTGTTCGTCCTTTCTAGATGTAATATGGTTATAATAAACAGCAGATATTTATCCGCTATAATTATCAAATCTTAATGACTTGTATAACTTCAATACAATTCTTTTAAACAACAAGCAGCATGAGCGGCTTTAATCACATGTTTATGTAGTCTTGAACTATATTAAAACAATCAACCACCTCCATTAAAGGTTTACTATTACTAATGCAAAGAGTCCTTCGAGCTAAATAGTACCCAAAAACAAAATAACAATAACAGTATATATAAAAAATAAAATAGGTAAATAAGCAAATAAGTATGAATGGGGTGGTCCTGGCTATATTAGCAAGTTTATAAATTTTTGAGCTAAATATAATTCTGTTGGGAAATATTCTTTTATTTCCCAACAAACTGTGACAGGGTGCGACATGGGACTGCTCTATACTAAAATGAATCTGGCAGATAATCTGAACGATCATCTGCCAGAAATATACAGCTATTTCATCAGAAAGAGTAATAGCTCTGTTATAACACTAGTTGTGCAATAAATGAAAGGTCAATAATATTAATAATCCCATCATTATTGACATCTGATGATTTTGCAAGACTCCAGTTGGGATCTCCTTCACTGACCATATAGTAGTATGCACAAATTGCAAGGTCTCCAATGTTTATAACACCGTCTTTATTTACATCTCCAGCTTCCCATGATGCTTCAACAAGTATATCTATACCTGTACCCGAGGCTGAATATACCAGTCCACCCGGCATTATACCGAAGTCTGCTTTTGTAATTGTAAAGGAACCCGACTCACCGGCAGCGGTATCCTTGGCTATAAAATCAATAGTGAAAAGCGGAACTCTGCCCTCGTTTATCGCTGTCCCTTCAGTTGCAAGAATTACCCTGATACTTCCTGGCTGTTCTTGTTTAGTATTTATAATATTAACCAGATCACCTGTCTCATGGTAAGTCTTAAGCTCAAAAAGGCTGTCATCGTATTTTAGGATAATATCTCCGGCATATATACCTTCGGTAAAATTATTGAGTATAACATTCAATGTGAATTTCTCTCCGGATTTTACTTGTTGGCTACCCTCTATGAAGACGGTTGATTCATCAGAAGGCTCGTCGTCGCCAAAAGGATTCAGCAATGGGATCTCGACAACGGCTGGGTTGGTATAGAGAGTCCCGGATATTGTGATATTAGCGTCGTGGGTAAGAACCGGGTTGTCCGTATTTCCATCTGTCAGACGGTTATAGGTGAACACCAGCTTGTCGTTGAGGATGTTAACCGACAGGCAGACAGCCGGGCCAACGGTGGTTTCTTTATAAGGTTTTTGGGTGGGGTAAAAATCGTTCATACAGCCAACATTGGCATAGGTGAAGTTGATGGTCTTGTATTGTTCTTCGGCATAGAGGATTGAGTCGCCACGCTGCTTGATGGTGTGACGATTGGTATCTGTATAGTGGTTGTGTCCCCACAAGAACACAATGTCGAGATTGTCGCCGTATTTGTTAATAGTATCAATCATCAAGTCGGCATTTTCTATGTTGCGCCACTGCCAGTTGTAGGCACGGTGTAAAGGCCAATGGGTCTGGATGAAGATTACCTTTCCTGAGCCGACCTTTCCGGCCAGATAGGTGTCAAGGGCTTGTATGTCGTCCTCATAGAACAATTCCTTGTCAACGCCGCTGGTGTTACCCTGCGCGCCGATATGGAAAATCTCATACTCGTCACCAACATAGCTGACGCCGACGCGGTCAAATCCAAATATACGCTTGAATTCCTCATCGCTTATACCGCCGTTAGTTTCCTTATCATGGTTACCTGTCGTAAAGGCATATTCAGCGTCGGGATAAGTTGTTGAGAGGACACCAGTCAGTATAGAGTAGACCTCCTCCCAGTTGACAAGGTAAGCCATGTCGTCATAGAGATAGTCGCCACCGAAGGAAATCACCTCCGGATTGATGTTTTCTGCCTTCAGTAGCGGCAGAATAGCGCGAAGGTTAGTAAAATTAGGCACACTGCCGGTAAGGTCTGAGTGTGTATCGGACATAAAGAGCAGCTCGTGACGTACCACGGGATCACCTGGATCTCCAGGATCGCCTGGATCACTTGCTTCTGTTGCCTTATACAGCTGTACCGGATAGTTTGCCAGAGAGGATTCCATATTCGACTGTGAAACACCTGGGCAGTCAAAGCCGGCTTCGGCACCGCGCAGGAAAAACACATAGTCACTGGGGTCAGAACTGAACAGGAACATGCTCTTGATGGTGCCATCATCGTTTATATCCTCAAAAGCCCAATAGCAATAATGGGGCTTTGATGCAACGTTGGTGGCGTCATAGGTGGAAGTATTCAAAGGAGCAACACCCGTTCCACCGCTGGAGGCCCGGGAAAGGTACTTGCTGTCACCGTTGGTAATAAAGAAGCCTGTAGTATAGGGACCGGCCAACTCCGAGGTCCCTTCAGCGAAGTCCCATATCATATCATCGGTTACTTCGGAAGTTATCTTGCCGTCGGACACGGTTACAAGGGTTGAAGCCAGTGAAACACCGCCGTTGGCAGTGGGGACATCGGCAACTTTATTAGTCAATGAATAACCATTGGAGACAATTATGTACTTCTCGCCCGCTTCAACTGTGGTGGACAGTTCATAAGTGGTGACAGGGGGAGGATCAATGGGGTCTGGGTCGCCTACTTCCGTCACCTTGTAGAGCTGTACTGGATAGTTGGCCAGAGAGGATTCCATATTCGACTGCGAAACACCAGGGGCGTCGAAGCCAGCTTCGGCACCACGCAGGAAAAATACATAGTCACTGGAGTTGGAACTAAACAGGAACATGCTCTTGATGGTGCCGTCATCGTTTATGTCCTCGAAAGCCCAGTAGCAATAATGGGGCTTTGACGCAACATTCGTGGCATCATAGGTGGAGGTATTCAAAGGAGCAACACCCGTTCCACCGCTGGAGGCGCGGGAAAGGTACTTACTGTCACCGTTGGTAATAAAGAAACCTGTAGTGTAGGGACCGGCCAACTCCGATGCCCCTTCAGCGAAGTCCCAGATCATATCATCGGCGACTTCAGAGGTTATTTTGCCGTCGGTCACGGTAATGGCGGTAGATGCCAGCGAAACACCGCCGTTGGCAGAGGGGACATCGGCAACTTTATTTGTTAATGCATAACCATTGGAAACGATTATGTACTTCTCGCCCGCTTCAACTGTGGTGGACAGTTCATAGGTAACCTCTGCCGACTCGGATGCGGCGACTGCGGGAACAATTGTAAACATCTGGATGATCATCGCAATGCAACAGAGGATAGCCCAAAATCTTGTTACTTTCTTCATTTTAATCACCCTTTTTTAAAAAATATTGTTGTAATGAAACAGCAGATATTTATCTGCTGAAATTACCAAAAACTTAATACTTACATGACACAACCTCCTATAATATTACATTTAAGCTATAATGTAACATATTAAGCAACAAAATTCAATGATTTATCAGGCTGTTTCTATATACTTTTTTAAGGTGGTATATCCACATTTATAGGGGATTGAATGGAAATGATTTTGCTCACAACACCTGTTTAAATTAGGAATATTATTAATAAATTAACAGGTGCAAGCATAGATATTGTAATAAAATGAAAAAAAATAGTGCAACCGCTCATGTACTGCTATTAGGATTAAAGGGTTGTTAATTTGAGAGTATCATTGATCAGAAATGAGACAGGGGGATGGTTTTTTGTCTGTGCTATATTGAAATACGCTTAAAACAATATAAAAAATCATTTAGAATTAATTCTTTATAAATAACGTTTGGTGTCCCGTCCAATAACATTGGCATACAGTTCAATATATTGCTTAATAGTACTTGCCATTATCTTACCGATTAAAACTTCTTCTACTTGGAAAAAGCCAACTGATGCAGTCATTTCTACTGATATCTTTATTGGTTTTTCTGTACCTTTCTCAATTGTAACCTTTTCTACTGAAGAAGAGGAATATTTGTGTATATCACCTACGCGGGACTCGTTACTGATAAGCAGGGGAATCCGTGAGCGGCCTTTTTCCATATCACATCCGTCTGCAACAAGTATTATTCCGGCCTCCAGTGATGATATAGCGTGATGGGTCATATGCCCCATAATGCCTTCCAGAGTAACACTTTTAATTGTAATCTGGCGTAAAAGCTGATTTGGAAAAACAGTATTCAGGATGCGGTCAATAATCCTTTCTGCCAGAACAAAAGAGCTGATTTCATGATTCTGTCGTCCTACAGACATGCCGATATCATGAAGGAAAGATGCCAGCAAGACTGCTATACGGCTATCTTCATAGGACCCCGTTTCTTCTTTTACAATGCTTGGATGTATACCTTCTTCTTTAAGGATATTAAACATATTCATTGCATTTATTGCAACTTTACGCATATGCACAGGACCGTGATCATTAAAACCGAGACGCCGGATAGAAACCGCATTAGCCAGCTCCTGCCATTGGTGAATTTCTTCATCTGATGTTATTAAGCGTGCTGTTTCAAGAGCTTCGCCGCTCAGCATTCCAAAAAGTGTCTGTTCAAGACTCAGTTCATAAGATGATTTCATAATTATATTTCCTACCTGTTCTTATTTAAGAAAATTCTAGTTTTATATATTAGTATCTAATAATAAGATTATCATTTGCTCAGAGTTTTTCCAATAACATTATTATAAATATCGGTATTAATAAGACAAAAGAGAAAAAAATTCAATGTCTTACCTTAAGAAATCTATATTGTTAACAAAAAATTTAGTTGTTATAGTCAAGTTATACTATATTAGGGGGGGCTAAACAATGAAAGCAGTATATCTAGAAGAGACTAAAAGAATCAAGATCAAAGATATTCAAAAACCTGTTCCCAAGGCGGGGGAGGTTTTAATAAAGGTAGATGCATGCGGCATCTGCGGTTCAGATGTGCATTATTGGCAGCATGGGAGAATTGGTGATTTTATAGTCAAAGAGCCTATGATTCTCGGGCATGAGGCTGCAGGAACGGTAGTGGAAATTGGCAGCGGTGTCGACAATGTAAAAGTTGGTGATATAGTGGCGCTGGAACCAGGTATAACTTGTATGAAGTGTAACAACTGCCGAAATGGTTTATACAATTTATGTTCGGATGTTGAATTCTTTGCAACTCCTCCGGTGGATGGAGTAATGAAAGAATATGTTACTCACCCTGCAGAATTAGTGTATCTTGCTCCTTCTGGAATATCTGCTGAAGTCGCTTCTCTGGCAGAACCATTATCAGTAGCTGTTCATGCTTTACGTTTGGCAAATTTTCAATCCGGCCAGAAAGTATTGGTGTACGGTGCTGGAATTATTGGAATATGTGTTATGCTTGCCGCTTTTGAATCAGGTGCATCTGAAGTAGTAGTCGCGGACATTCAGGAAGCTCGCCTTGACCGTGCAAAAAAACTAGGTGCCTCTGAAGTTATAAACAGTAAAAACAGCAAGCCGAACTCTCAATACTATGATGTAGTTTTCGAATGTACCGGTGCTGAGACTTGTGCCATAAGTGCAATAAAGGCAACACGTTCTGGCGGGAACATTGTTTTGATTGGCATGGGTCCAGATGAAATGGATCAAATTCCTCTGTTAGACGCTATATGCCGGGAGATTAAAATCCATGGTTCATTTAGATACAGAAATACATATCCTGTTGCCTTGAACATTATTGCCAAGAATCAGGAACTGTTTTCGCAGCTAATTACCCATCACTTTACAATTGATGAAGTTGAGGAAGCTTTTGAAGTGGCATTGAAAGATCCTTCAGCCTGTAAGGTAATGGTAAATTTATAATAGCGCTGTGGATTTAATATAAATTAATGTGGTATTGTAAATGTTATTACCCTTTAATACATATGATAAAGCCGGCTGCTTATTAATGTCAGCCGGCTGTTTTAAGTAATATTTATATGGTGTGACAATTGGTTTATTATGTTTTTTGGGAAGCGTGCTGTCTATACTCTCCTGGAGTCATACCTGCTTGTTTTTTAAACACTCTTGAAAAATGCGTTACATCCATATATCCCAGCTTATCGGAAATAGAATAGACTGGAATATCTGTAGTAACCAGCATTTGCATTGCTTTATTAATCTTGTACTCTAAAACATATGTTTTAAAATTGACACCAACAGTTTCTTTGAACAGAATACTGAGATAAGTTGGGTGAATATTAAGTTTGTCTGCAACAGTATCAAGACTTACAAGCCCACAGTCATCACGCAGCATTTTATCTACTACTAATTTAACCGAATCAGATTTTGTCATCATCTTTTTGTGTATATTTTTATAAATATCCTCAATGCATGCTTCAAAACGTGTTTTAAGCTCTGAAAGAGTCCTGCTGGATTGTAAATTTTCTTCATACAGAGAATGAAACTCTGAAGGCTTGCTTTCCATAATATACATAAGCTCCATTGAAATAAGCAGGAGAAGTTCCTTACAAAACAGACAAGCGTCATTCTGCTTAATATTGGATTTCCGTATATAATCGAAAAGGTCATCGATTTCATTGTTAGGACAGCTGAATGAAGCAGAAAATACCATGGAGTTTGTTATCAAGGTAGAATAACTATGCAAATGAACAAGATCATATTTTTTTGAAACCAAATAATCGGATTGATTACCGGAATAGTAATAAACTTTGCCGCTGCCGTCAGTAAATTCTCTCTGCAGAGCCCGGACTGCTTGGTTATAAAGATCTCTGAATTTTGCTTTATCATTCGTTTTCTGGCTAATTCCAGCAGAAGCGATGCAATCATTGTCTTTTGCCAGTTGGAAAATACCATTTATCCATTCAATAAATTTTGAGTGATTACCAAAAATCATAAACAAATAGTAACCATGGCGAATTTCGTAAAATGATACAGAGGTGGGACATTCTTTTATTGCTTCCTCTATAATGTAATTGTTTTGACTGGTTGTTTTCATGGGGTTCTTCTGCATCATACTGACCAGCATCGCATGATTTTCAATATGCATAAGGCATAGAGAAACAGATTGGGATTTAATTTGTGGCTCGATTAACTGAATATATTCATCTACGGCCACCGAATTCATGCGTCCTGAAGCAATATCCAGAAAAAACTTCGTCTCCATGATTTTAGTCTGTTTGGCTTTGGATTCATCTTCAATTTCTATAATCTCAATAGCCTTTCTTATCACATCCAAAAACTCATTTTGACGAATGGGCTTTAGCACATAGTGAATAACTCCGAGTGAAATGGCTTGCTGTGCATATTGGAAGCGATCATAGGCACTTATTATTACCAATCTTGGATTGTACTCATTCCTGAGCTTATTGCACATTTCTAATCCATTGCATCCGGGCATTTCCACATCGGCTATTACAAGAGGAGGCCTGTGTTTGAGAGCGAATGCTATAGCGTCCTGGGCATTGTCAAAACAATGAATCTCCAAATCCAGATCCGAGGTTTCCAACAAGCGAGAAATACCAGACAAAACCCAATGATCATTGTCAACTATCATTGTTAACATAATATTTTCCTCCTTTATTTGAATTCGGTTGAAACGAAAGAGTAAATCGAACGAGCAATCCCTTGGGATGGTTTGGGTGTAAACTTATTCCATATTCTTCACCAAAGAAGAGTTTAATCCTTTCATTGATATTATATAACCCATAACCATGGCAGTTTTCTCCGTAACTGGGCTTGGGAAATGAGGTACTGGTGTCGTAGCTCTCGAGACCGGGCCCATTATCAGAAACATCAATTATTAGATTATTATTATGTTTATAAACCTGTATCCCTACAAAAAGTTTTGTTTCTGAAAAGCCATGAGAGAGTGAGTTTTCCACGATAGGCTGCAGTATAATTTTGGGTACCATGCAATCCATGCAATCGTCTTGCGCATTAATTAAGTAAGTGATTCTATTTTGATAATTCAACGACTGGAGGTTTAAATAGCTTTCTATCTGCTTGAGTTCACTGCTAATAGTATGAAAAGCAACCCCCTTGTCCAATGTTAGCCTGTAAAAATCAGATAATGCTGTTATTATGGAACATATATCCTGATTGCCTGTGGTATAAGCAATCCAGTTTATCGAATCAAGAGAGTTATATAAAAGATGCGGATTGATTTGTGACTGCAGCGCCAAAAGTTCTGCAGCACGTTTTTTATCATTAACATCATTAATCTCCCAGATCAGCTGTTTAATTCGTTTCGACATATCATTGAATGTTGTGCCAAGGTAAGCCAACTCATCTGAACCGGTAATTTTGACCAGCGGAAAGCGGTTCTCACGGCTTGTATCCTTCATTGCTTTGATAAGTTGGTTTATTGGAGTGTTTATTGAGCTTGTGACAAGCACTACAAAAATAATAAGTACAAACAATAAAATGGCAGTTATAGCAACAGCCCCGTAATACTCTTTGATAAGCGGGAAAGTAAAACTTCTGTAATCGTTAAGCAGAAGGACCTTCCATTTCAATGGATCTGTATATAACTGTGATATGAGGTACTCAGAGTTATTAAAATCCTGCAACTCGAAGAAGGGCTCCTCAGAATTTATACTTTTTAAGCCGGGATTTGACGCCAATTCACCATTTGTTGTTGTAATCACTTTTCCATCCGGATCAAAAACTATTAAGTCACTATCAGTAATATCATTAGGGGGATATAAGGCATTTGCCAGATAATCGTCTGATAAGCCAATAATAATTGCTCCTATGACATGGCCGTCTATATGAGACTTAACTTGCATGCCGATTATAACGGCATCGCGTCCCTTATTACTTATGAAAGGACGACTTTCAAGCTCCATAAGGCCGAAAGTATGAATTCGTTCCTCAGAGTGGATTATTGTGTCCAAAATGGCACTTGTTTTTGCATCCCCAGTAGTCAATGGCCTCATGTTATATACGATACTAGACGAAAGTCCCGAAACTTCCAGGCCTACCAGTCCTGGAATCTTTCGTGAAGTTGAAAACAATTGATTTTGTATGTCCGAATAAGAAGACCAGTCACCCGTTTCAACCGCATTGTTAAAACCGTTAACACTTTTTATAAATGAGACTTCGGTAGCCATTATATTCAGTTGTTCCACACAGGCGGCAAGATAGGTATCAAAATTATATTTTACATTATGAGCAGTGCTATAAACATATTCCTTTGTTTTTTTCAAAACCAGTTGCGTGGAAGTAATATAGAAAGCCACTATCGTACATGCTATGACAAATACGGATATAAAAACTATCAATAGAAGTCTTGTTCTCAAAAGTGTAGATCGAATGAATCTCATAAAGTTGCTCTCCTTAAATTGCACATTAAATGTCTCATGTAAATATGATAAAAAAACCATATCATGTTCGAAACTTATAATGAAAAGAAATTGCAATATTCATAAAAAATTATAACATATAAATTATGCCCTGCTGGCACGACCTTGAAAAAGTCAGATTACATATTAAAAAACACAAGATGTTAATCATTTTATTAATATTTATAATAAAACATGTGGTTAACAAAACAAATTTTTTGTTAAATTCCACGATAAACAGATAATTTAGGAGGGTAAACAATGATCAAAAAACTAATTACGTTTTTGCTGGCTTTGTCTATGATGGTAACAATGGCCGCATGTGGAAACACAGCCAGTAATCCTGATGGCAACTCTCAACCAACAACACAGACTGGCAACAATTCTAACGGTGAAGTTGCTGAACTTGTTTTCTGGGATATGATGTGGGGAAGATCAGATTCTTATCCTGAAACCGTTCAGGCTCTTGTTGACAAGTTCAATTCTGAACATGAAAACATCCACGTTACTGCTCAAATTCTTCCATGGGATAACTTTTATCAGCAGTTTTAACAGCGGTAACCAGTGGTGCGGCACCGGATATCAGTACCGGAGGATTTTCCCAATCCACACAATATGCCGCAATGGATGAGTTGGTGGACCTTTCTTCCATCGTAGCGGAATGGGAAGCAGAAGGCTTTATTAAGAATTTCCCCGAGGGAAGTATTGAGTTGCATCAATATAACGGTATGCAGGCCGGTATTCCATGGATAATCGATCCTCGTGTCATTACTTACAGAAAAGATGTGTTTGAGCAAGCTGGTATTACCAAACTTCCTACTACATGGGATGAATTTTTGGATGTTTGTGAAACTATAAAAACTAAAACCGGCATGACTCCTCTGGTTATACCTGGTGACCGTGATGGTGCTCAAGTATTCCTAAGCATGATGTTTGAAAATGGTGTCGGAGTAACCGATAGCAGCGTAAATCCCGCTTTCGACAGTTCTGGTGTAGGCGAAGTACTGTCATACGTTCAGACATTGTATGAAAAAGGGTACATCTCCAGCAGTACTGCCAGTTATACCGATCCCGATATGGACTCTATGCTTTTATCAGGCAATGCCGCAATGTGCTATGGCGCACTGCGTACAACAGTCTATAAATCTGGTGACCCGATAGCAGAGACATTGGGCGTTATGCCAAGTATTTCATCCAACACAAATAATTCTCCAAGAACTCTGATGTGGGTTAACCCAATCGTAGCATACAGCCAAACAGAGCATCCCGAAGAAGCAAAAGTATTTATTAAGTGGTGGATTGAAAATATGCTTCCTCTCTTCACAGATGGTGGCGTTAACGGTTACCCCGCGAACAAGGGATTATTGGAAGATAAATTCTTTAACGAAATGCCTTATATTGCTGAAGCAATCAATAATGCGGTACCCTATGGCACAAGCCCCGTCTGGCCATCAGCAAATCTTTATACTGCATGGTCTGTTATCGAAGGTGAGAACTATCTTGGAATGGCATTACAAGAAATCGTAACTGGCAACAAGGATCATACAGCTATCCAGAAGAAGTACCAGGGACTCATTGAACAGGCATTTAAAGACGCTGAATAGGTTGTAGTATGGTTATTGAAGAGGCATTTCGCCTCTTCAATAAACTGGAAGGGGAAGACTATGAATAATAAGTTGTTGGTGCGGAGAAATATCGTCGGTTATTATATGCTGATTCCGGCCACCATTCTTTTTCTGCTTATCAATGCATTTCCACTGGTCTACGGCTTAATATTAAGTTTAACCGATAAGAACTATACAAAGCCAAAGAGCGGGAAATTCGTTGGTTTGGAGAACTTCAAATCGATATTACACGACTCCGAATTTTGGAGCATCATGGGTTATACAATTGTATATACGGTTTTTGTTGTGGCTTTTAGTTATCTTTTAGGATTAGCTCTTGCAGTGCTGCTGAACAAAAACATAAAATTCAGGGGAGTGTTCCGAGCATTAGCGTTATTCCCCTGGGTTATACCAACCGTTGTGGCAGCACAAAACTGGCGCTGGTTGTTTAATGACCAGCTAGGCTTTATAAACAGAACATTGATGGAATTGAGCATTATCAAAGAGCCCATACTCTTCCTTGCAAATGCAGACCTGGCCAGATTAAGTGTCATAATAGTCGCAATTTGGAAATCCTATCCTTTCATGATGGTAGTACTTCTTGCCGGTTTACAGTCAATAGGTGATGAGATGTATGAGCCAGCTTACATAGATGGTGCTAACCGAACCAAGATTTTCTGGTATATAACAATGCCCACTCTGAAACCTATGTCAATAGTATGTACAACTTTGATGGGGCTATGGACATTCAATACATTATCGTTTGATAATATTTATCTTTTGACACAGGGAGGTCCTTCAGGATCAACCTATGTTATGTCAATCCAATCATATTATACTGCAATCTACCGTGGTAAAATCGGGTATGCTTCAGCAATATCGGTTATGATGATGGTAATCATTGCTCTTGCTGTTCTTATCTATGCAATAGCCAAATATACTGCTGCTATAAAAGAGCAGAGAAATGCAGGTGATGTAAATGGTTAGACAACAAAGCTGGTTAACATATGTACTAATTATAGTACTCCTTGCAATAGTATTATTACCTCTTATTTCGATGGTTTCCACATCACTCAAAACTGATGCCGAGCTTTACGGAAGCAATTCATTGCTGCCCCAAAATCCAACCTTGGATAATTACAGATACGTTTTTAAAAACACGGATTTCCCACAGCAGGTTATAAACAGTATACTCGTTAGTCTTACAGTAACACTAATCAGTGTCTTTGCGGCATCGTTTGCTGGTTATGCACTAACCAGATTCCGTGGCAGGATTTTTGGCATATACAAGGGTTTTCTTTATCTTATTCAGATGATCCCGGCAGTACTTATGTTGATGCCGCTGTTTATGGTAATACGATCACTAGGTCTTTATGACAACTTAGTTTCACTAATGATAAGCTATACGGCTATTAATCTTCCAATTTGTATTTGGATGATGAAGAGCTTTTACGAGACAATTCCCTATGAAATCGATGAATCGGCCTTAGTCGACGGCTGCGGTCCGTTCATGGCATATGTAAGGTTGATTCTGCCCATGTCTGCTTCAGGATTGACGAGTGTAGGTATTATTGCATTCATATATGCGTGGAATGAATACATGCTTGCAAGCGTATTCATCCGGACAAACACTTTAACTACCCTAAGCGTAGGGCTCAGTCAGTTTTCGCAGCAATTCTCGGTTGAATGGGGTGCAATGATGGCTGCGTCCTCTATTGCAACAATCCCGGCTGCACTGTTTCTGGTATTTGCCCAGAAGTATATTGTGGAAGGCATAACAGCTGGAGCTGTAAAAGGATAATTTTTATAAATTATAAATTATAGAAGAATGGGAGATGAGGACATGATTGATTTTTCAAAAGTACGTGGTTTTAACTATCAACCAAGCTATGGTACATCCAGCTTTGAAAATTGGATGTATTTTCGCCCAGAAATCGTAGAACTGGAATTAAGACGAGGGCGCTTCTACTTTCCTAAAATGAATACTATTCGCGTATGGCTTGACATGAAAGCATGGACCCGCGATAAGAAGAGATTCCGTGATAATTTTGAGTTCGAGCTTAAAATAGCTGATGCTCTGGATTTGAAGGTTGTACCAGTTTTGTTGAACCGCTGGCATGCAGACCCAATGGACAACGGAGGGGAATATATTGATAATTTTTACCCCGGTGCAAGCCATTGCAACCAACCTTACTTGCTGGAGCAATATGTTGATGAGATTGTTGGTACACACAAAAATGACGAACGTATTCTGGCTTGGGATATCTGCAATGAGCCTTTTTCATATACTGTTCCTTCATCAACAATACCTGATATCGAAGAGGCAGAATACCAGTGGTTAGCTAGTGTATACCATCAGATTCATGAAATAGGTGCAGCAGCTCCCGCTGGAATCAGCTTGCGGCCAGATGATGGACGCCCAGGTATAGAACGTGTTGTTCCTATCTCTGATGTATTGATGATTCACCCATATTACTGGCCTGCTGTAGATAACGAGCAGGATCGGGCTGAATTTGAGGATTTCCTTGACATGTACTGTGATGTCAGCCAAAAGAGCAAGAAGCCTTTGCTTGCTACAGAGACCATATGGGGATCCATGGATATTAACTGGAGAATAAATAATATCAAATATACCATGACAGAGCTTTCAAAGCGCAATATCGGGATTATTGCTCATGCGTTACATTACAGCAAAGTACCAGACTTACACGATCCTGAAGATGGTCCTGTGGGCTGGAAAGAACCTATGGATTATTCCAATCCGCATATGCGTATGGCCCCATATCCTGGAAATATGTGCTTCATTAAGAAAGACGGAACCCTCAGAGAAGGGCATGGAATCTTCAACGATTATTAATTGCAGGCGGTATTGGCTTTATGCCAATACCGCTAATTTGTTTAATCCTTTCTACCAAACCATAAACTTCATCTTCCGAATCATTATCTTGCATAGACTCAGATTCCGGTCTGTTTTTGATCATGCTTTCAAAGTAATTGTAAACAGGCAGGAATATAATTACTAAATTGATGTTTGTCTTCAACTATCAATATGAATATCTTATTGCCACTTTTCAAATAATAGATTGGTGCTTATGTCAATCATTATTTATGCTACCCTTTTATAAAAATTATGTATTATTTGTCTGTAACAAGTGCCTGTTTATAGCTGTAGTTTTCGCTATTTAACAAAAATATTTAGAAAGACAAAAAATGTTGGATTTTTTTCCATCATTTTGATACACTTAAAAAATATTTTAATTATATTTTGTGGAGGACAGATTTTTAATGGAAGAAAAGAGATACCTGAAAGGGTACTTTTTTGTTGCTATAGCAGGATCCCTATGGGGAATTGGTGGATTTTTTGTTACTAAAATGAGTCAAACGGGTGCATCCTCACTTATGACAGCATTCGCCGGTCACTTTTTAGCACTTCCGCCTCTATTGCTCTATTTATTGGTGGTAAAAGGTTTTGATGGACTAAAAATTTCAAAAAAAGGTCTATTGGTTAGTATTTTGCTAGGAGTATTAACAAAAGGAATTTTCAAATTGTCTTTGGACACAAGCATGATTTTAGTAGGGGTAGCAACGTCTACAATCCTTATGTATTTAGCCCCGGTTTGGACAGCCATAATGGCTGTTATATTTTTCAAGGAAAAACTTCGCGGATATCAAAGTTTTGCTCTTGTTCTGAATCTTATTGGTTGTACATTGATGGTAACTGGCGGAAACTTTACAGAATTAAATATTTCAGGGATTGGTTTAACTTTAGGGCTTGTAGCAGGTTTCTTATATGGTCTTAGTACAATCCTGGGAAAGATTGGAACAAGTGGTGACCATTCGGTAACAATGGCTTTTTATATGATGGTATTCAGCTCAATTACCACTGCAGTTTTTGCTAAGCCATGGGAACAATTAGATTTGTTCAGAAATGACGCATTTTTACTCTGGGCTACCATAGGTGCATTACTTAGTGGTACTGTAGCGAACATTTTTTTCTTAACAGGGCTGTCAATGGGCATTGATGCATCTAAAACAACTATAGTTACTTCAATTGAAGTTATTGTTGCTACAGTTGCCGGAGTATTATTATTAAATGAGAAGATTAATATGGTGGGATATGTTGGTATAATTATAATGTTGACATCAATTGTTCTAATGAACATCAATATTCCAAACAAAAGAGAAACTACTGGTAAAGCTATTTAACAGCGGTACATTAAAAAAGCTTAAAAATTAGTATTAAGGGAGGAAAACTATGAAAAAGTTTATAAATGCAGTTATTTATGGTCATGATGATGCAAATGAGATTTTAGTAGAGAATGGAATCATTAAATCCATAGGAAAAAACCTTGAATCAGCAGATGAAATTATTGATTTGGGCGGTAAATTAGTTACTGCTCCTTATGTAGATCCTCATCTGCATCTGGATTATGTTTACACACTATCTGAACTTGGATTAACAGGTGCAGGCTCAGGGACACTATTTGAAGCAATTGAATTGTGGCCAAAATTCAAAGAAAATCTAACTATAGAAAGCGTTAAAAAACTTGCCCTTAAGGGAATCAAAGATGAGGTTTCCCAAGGAGTACAATATATACGTACCCATATCGACGTTACAGATAAAAACTTTACAGCTTTAAAAGCTATGTTGGAATTGAAAGAAGAATTAAAAAAAATAGTTGAAATTCAAATTGTAGCATTCCCACAAGAAGGAATGTACACATATAAAGGCGGACGTGATTTAGTGGAAGAAGCCCTTAAGATGGGAGCTGATGTCGTTGGGGGAATTCCACATTATGAACCGGCCAGAGAATCTGGTGAAAAATCCGTCCATGACACAGTAGAACTGGCTATCAAATATGACAAGCTAATAGATGTTCACTGTGATGAGACAGATGATCCTCATTCACGTTTTGTTGAGTTATTAAATGCACTTGTTCTTATGGATGATTATGGTGCAAAAACTACCGCCAGCCATACATGTTCATTTGGTTCAGCAGATAATTCATATGCGTATCGAATGTTCGACTTATTTAAGAAGAGTAAGATTAACTTCGTGTCTTGTCCTACTGAAAACGCCTATCTTCAAGGCCGTCAGGACACATATCCTAAACGCCGGGGACTTACCAGAGTTAAAGAATTCATGGAATACGGGATCAATGTTGCATTTGCACAAGATTCAATAAATGATCCATGGTATCCAATGGGGAATGGAAATATGATGAATATCCTTGACAATGGAATTCACTTAGCTCAAATTATGTCACCGGAAGAAATAGAAAAAGATTTAGATTTAATCACTTATAATGGAGCTCGTTGCTTATATATTCAGGACAGGTATGGATTAAAAGAAGGTAACGATGCAAACTTCATCGTCCTTGACGGAGACAGTCCATTTGATGTAATAAGAAACCGTGCTAAAGTTCTTGCTTCAATTAGAAAAGGAGAATATCTGTTTAAGCAAAAACCAATAGAATATGATGTTAAACTTGATTTAGGTGTTAACTAATAATAATATAAATATCATCCACCAGTTTTCTGGTGGATTTTTACTGATATCTTTCATATAGGATACGCTTTACTGATGGATCCTTTTGATAAAATCTATCAGGAATAAGGGACGGTTATGGCAAGGACACTAGCTAAAGTAAACTGGTTGTTATTCATGCCCCTCAAGGGGATGGGCTATTTCTTCTGACATGAGATTTATCAGCATTCCGTCACTTGAGTTTCCGCTGGGTTACATAAAGGGAAGCGTAGGATCCATTGAAGAGATAAGAAAACTATATGAAAAATATAAAGCAACCTATTAATCTTAAAATATTGATATAACAATCTAAAACTATATAATAACGAAATATTAAACGAGGAGAGAATTATATGCTGGTTAACTTAAAAGAAATACTATCTTATGCAGAAAAAAATCAATGCGCTATCGGAGCCTTTAATACCCCTAACTTTGAATGCATTATGGCTGTATTGCAGAATGCTGAAACTTATCAGATTCCTGTGATAATTTCCCATGCGCAAGTCCATGAAAGCATCATGTCTTTGGAAACAATAGGCCCAATTATGGTTCTTTGTGCAGAAAGATCAACAGTTCCGGTATGTGTTCATCTGGATCACGGTGAATCCCTGGATTATATAGAAAAAGCGCTGGAATCAGGATTTACTTCGGTTATGTACGACGGCTCAAAACTTGCCTTTGAGAAAAATGTGGAGAATACTCTGAGAGTAGTTAAAATGGCAAGGAAGTATGGAGCAGGAATCGAAGCAGAAATCGGGGTAATGGCAAGTGGTGCAGGAAGCAGTGAAGGGATTGAAGGAGAGAAAGGGATTTATACCGAACCTGATATTGCAAAAAAATTCGTAGAAATGACTAATGTGGATGCGCTTGCCGCTTCTTTTGGAACAGCACATGGCATTTATGCTGAAAAACCAAGACTGGATTTCCAAAGGATTGAAAGTATTAAAGAATTAACTAAAACTCCATTGGTTATGCACGGCGGTTCCGGTCTGACCAGGGAGGATTATATAACGGCAATTGAAAAAGGAATTCGTAAAATAAACTATTATACTTATATGTCCGGTGCAGCTGTATCGGCAGTAAAAAAACTGCTGAATGAGCAGCGAGATGTTCTGTTTCATGATGTTGCCCTTACGGCAGTAGAGTCTATGAAGCAAAATTCAGAAAAAGCAATGAAAGTATTTTATAAAATCCCTTAAATTAAATGATTAGCAAAACTATTGGATACAATAAACTCATATCTCTATTATTAAAGACAGATGATTTTAAAGGCGGTGAATTCCCATAGAAAACACTGAAAGAGTACCCAATAGATTAATAGATGAAAAATCGCCATATTTATTACAACATGCATATAATCCTGTTGACTGGTATCCTTGGGGAGAAGAAGCCTTCTTAAAAGCCAAGATTGAAGATAAGCCAATCTTCCTTTCCATAGGCTATTCTACCTGTCACTGGTGTCATGTAATGGAGCGAGAAAGTTTTGAAGATGAGGAAGTTGCTGATTTTCTTAATGTACATTTTGTTTCAATAAAGGTCGACAGGGAAGAAAGACCTGATGTTGACACTATTTACATGAATGTATGTCAGGCTCTAACCGGAAGTGGCGGCTGGCCTCTCACAGTAATTATGACACATGATAAAAAGCCTTTTTTTGCCGGTACCTATTTTCCAAAGAACGACAGAATGGGGTTGCAAGGGCTTATGACCATTCTAAAAGCTGTTTCTGTTGGATGGGAAAATAATAGAAAACTCCTTTTAGAGTCCGGAGATAAAATAACTGAATTTATAGCAAAGAAACGTAAGCCCAGTATGGCCAGTATTTCCGAAGATATATTTGACGAGACTTTTTTAAGTTTTCAACAGTATTTTGACCCCACATACGGTGGTTTTGGTCATGCACCAAAATTTCCAACACCCCATAATCTTATGCTTCTGTTAAGGTATTGGAAACGGACAAATAATCCGGCGGCACTGCAGATGGTGGAAAAAACTCTGGATTCAATGTATAAAGGCGGTATATATGATCACATAGGTTTTGGCTTTTGCAGATATTCAACTGATCATAGATGGCTGGTTCCGCATTTTGAAAAAATGCTGTATGACAATGCTCTATTAGCTATTACTTATTTAGAAACCTATCAGGCAACAAAAAAAGAAAAGTACGGATTAATTGCACAAGATATTCTCAGTTATGTTCTTAGAGACATGACCTCAAAAGAAGGTGGTTTCTATTGTGCCGAGGATGCTGATTCTGAAGGTGTGGAAGGCAAATTTTATCTTTGGGATCTTGAAGAAATCTATTCTGTCCTGGGAGAAGAAGAGGGGAGAGCATTCGCAAGTTTTTACAGCATAACCTCTAAAGGAAATTTCGAAGGAAAGAACATTCCTAATTTAATTAATAATAATTTACCCTACGAGAATATAATCACCGTAAAAGAATCAAGGGATAAGCTTTTTAAACATAGAGAAAAGCGGATTCATCCCCTTAAAGATGACAAGATACTTACCTCCTGGAACGGACTTATGATATCAGCGTTTGCTATTGCCGGGCGTGTTCTAAATGAAAATAAATATACTCAGGCAGCTATTGATGCCTGTAATTTCATATTAAATAATCTGATAAGGGATGACGGAAGATTGCTTTCCAGATATCGTGAAGGAGAAGCAAAATACCTTGCATACCTGGAGGATTACGCATTTTTCATATGGGGGTTATTGGAACTTTACGAAACAACATATAGACCGGAATATTTAAAAAGAGCTATTTCATTCTCTGAAGATTTATTGGAATTGTTTTGGGATAAAGATGACGGCGGGTTATTCATATATGGAAATGACAGCGAGCAATTGCTTATAAGGCCTAAGGAGGTTTATGACGGTGCAATTCCCTCAGGCAATTCTGTCTCTGCCTTAAACTTCATGAGATTAAGCCGTCTTACAGGAAAATTTTATTATGAAGAAAGGGCTGACCAGATATTCAGAACTTTTTCAGACAGCATAAAAGCACATCCCATCAGCCATTCGTATAGTTTAATTGCGCTTCTTTTCAGTTATTCAAAGGGGCAGGAAATAATAATATCAACCCATGCAACAGAAAACGCAAAGCCTTATACAGATATTATTAATGAAAGATTCAGTCCCTTTTCGGTTTCCATGGTTTACACTGCCGGTGATGAAACCCTGGCCGAAATATCTCCCTTTCTGGAATCATACAATACTACACCTGGAAAAACCGAAGTATATGTTTGTGAAAAACATTCATGCAAAGCTCCTATCACAGATTTCGAATCTTTTAAAGAAGTGTTGTTATAAAAGTACCGTTTAAGAATTGTTAACCTTAGCTGAGGTTATAAAACTGATTCAGAGGCCTAATATGGCCTCTGAATTGTTTTTCCGCATTATTAACAGGCTAAACACATGTACTTCACTTATACGGGTGTACCAGAAACCGGTGTAGCGCCTGTGTTTTGAGCTTCCTGGGACTTTCCGAAAAGCTCTTTAAACTTCTTACTCATACCTTGCAGCTTACCATATAGGTCATAGCTGGGTTCTGCGCCATAAGCCACCTTGAGGTAGCTGGTCATCATATATATCATAATAATCGAGTCAAGAATAGCCCATTTTAAAACTAAAACAAATGCAATAGTGAGAGCCCAGGCTATTGGTGGTGCAATACCGCTCTCAAGGCTATCAATTCCATTAAATATACCTACAAATACTCCGTTAAAAATCAAGAAGGAAATCAGGAAGAATATTATAAGGAATACCAGAATTTTTGCTCCTGTTTTCAGGATTGTTTTCCAGTTCTGCGCATATAACACAACACCATCTGCTGCACTTTTCCATACATTTTGTCCTTCATTCAGGAATATGTACCCCATTATACATTCATCAAGATAATTTAAGATAATGTCTACAAACATGTTAAGAATTTGGGTAAGAGCCTTTACTCCGGGTATAAATTTCAAGAATTCTCCAATACCGCCAAAAACACGCTGAATTTGTTTAACACTACCGCTTACAAGTCTGTCAACAGCAAAAAGCACATTGGAAGCTACAAAGAACTTCTTCACTTTGCTGACACCATAGTTATACATATTAAAGCCTTCAGGTACGCCGCCTTTAATGGCCATATCAGCAATAACTGCAACATGGGCTGCTTTAATCATGTAGTTTATATAATCTCTGACAAACCTATAAATTGCCCAGCCACCTCCGCCAAATAAAGCAAAGCTCACAACCGCAAAGAACCCCTTAGGTTGAATAGCACCGAGGATCCAGACCACTATGGCAGTATAAATACAGATACCAATGAAAAAAACTAAATAAGCGAGTAAACGAATCAGCATAAAAGGAAATGTTTTAGCAATAATTGCAGATGGTTTCATTGAGAGCGACCTCCTCAATAAATATATTTGCTAACAATATTCATATTTTTACTGCATAAACAATAATTACTATGGCTATTTACGTTAAATTTATCTTTATTTTCCCATAAGTCTTTGTTTGTGCTGTTGCATGATTATTTTATCTGGTGTAAGCTAAAGCTATTAAATTATAATGCAAAATGGTTTGGCTCCGGAGGATCAGATGAAAAAACTTTTAACCCCTGTCGCTTATATAAACTCAATTTTTGACATAACGCCGCAAATGCTTAAAAATAAAGGAATATACGGACTTATACTTGATATTGATAACACTTTGGTTGCTACACACATAAAAAAAGCCGATGAAAAGGCAATAAGTTTTATCAGGTCACTTAAGGAAAACGGAATAAAAGCCGTAATTGTTTCCAATGGAAAAAAGAAACGTGTAGAGTATTTTTGCCAGCCTTTAGATATTAAATTTTTATATAAAGCCCATAAGCCTTTGAGAGGTGCCCTCAATAAAGCCATTGAAATGATGGGGCTATCCAATGATAAAGTTGCTATTCTCGGAGATCAGCTGTTTACAGATGTCCTGGGAGGAAATCTTATAGGTATTCATTCTATACTTGTAAAACCGATTGACTTAGAGGAACCATTTTTTATTAAATTAAAGCGTATTCTCGAAAAACCTTTCTTAAAAAATGTCGAATTTAGAGATAATTTTTAGAAAAGCATGGTATATTTTTTCTTATGGTTATGTTAAAATTTAGATATAACGATACAGGAGGACAATTATATGCACCAAATGAAAAATTACATGGAGCAAATCGTTTTAAGTGCCATGGAAGAAATTCTAAAGGATATCAATGTGTGTAATTGTGAACGTTGTAGATATGATATTGCAGCAAAAGCTCTGAATGATTTGCCTGCTCAGTATATTGTCACTCAGAAAGGTGAGATTTATTCAAAAATTAATAACCTGAAAGCACAATTTGAAGTAGATGTTATCTCTGCAATTACGAAAGCTGCAATTCTTGTCAAACGAAACCCAAATCATGATTCCAAAGATCTTTTAGATTAATTAGCCCTTTACCACAGGAAATAGAAATCAACTACTTGTCAATTAAACTACCCGTATGCTATAATATTACGGGTATTTTTGAATACACACGCTGTCAGATTTACAAAGGTGTGCACAAATATTTATTTGTGTCCTTTGTCAAAGAAGAAGATGGCGGAGGAAAAAACAAGGAGGACAAAATTATGTCAGTAATTTCAATGAAACAGCTGCTGGAAGCAGGCGTGCACTTCGGTCACCAAACAAGAAGATGGAATCCTAAAATGGCGGAATACATCTTCACAGAGAGAAATGGTATCTATATCATTGATCTTCAAAAAACAGTAAAGAAAATCGACGAAGCATATTTCTTCATCAGAGATCTTGCTATGGAAGGCGGAAATATTCTTTTTGTCGGAACCAAAAAGCAAGCTCAGGACGCAATTAAAGAAGAAGCAGAACGCTGTGGACAATTCTATGTAAACAACAGATGGTTAGGCGGTATGCTGACGAACTTCAAGACCATCCGTAAAAGTATTGATCGTCTTCTTGAACTTAAGAAGATGGAAGAGGAAGGTATTTTTGATGTTCTTCCCAAGAAAGAAGTTAGTAAGTTAAATCTTGAAATGGAAAAGTTGGAGAAGAATCTCGGCGGTATTGTTGGAATGAAAAAACTGCCGGTTGCAATATTTATTGTTGATCCCAAGAAAGAAAGAAATGCTATCTTAGAAGCAAGGATTCTGGGCATTCCCATAGTTGCAATTGTCGATACAAATTGTGACCCTGATGAAGTTGATTATGTTATTCCGGGTAATGATGACGCTATAAGAGCTGTTAAACTTATCAGCGGTAAAATAGCTGACGCTGTCATAGAAGGAAAACAGGGTGAAATGGGCTCAGCTGCCATAGAAACAGATGATGAAAACTCAGAAATTGAACTTGAAGAAGTACCTGTAGAAAATGCAGATGAGAATCCTGATTCTGAAGAAGTAACAGAAAACGAATAATAGTACTTAAAACGTATTAGGAGGATATTATAATGGTAATTAACGCTAGTATGGTAAAAGATCTACGGGATCGTACCGGAGCCGGAATGATGGACTGCAAAAAGGCTCTTGTCGAGACAAATGGCGATATTGAAAAAGCAATCGAGTATCTCCGTGAAAAAGGTATAGCCAAAGCATCTAAAAAATCAGGCAGAATTGCTTCTGAGGGAATTGTAGAGTCATACATTCATGGCGGAGGACGCATAGGTGTATTAGTAGAAGTTAATATTGAGACTGATTTTGCAGCAAAGAATGAAGAGTTTCGTTCATTTGTAAAGGATATAGCAATGCAGATAGCAGCAATGAATCCCGCTTATATTAAGAGGGAAGATGTTCCTGAAGATGTAATAGAAAAAGAAAAGGAAATCCTGAAAGCCCAGGCTATTAACGAAGGTAAGCCTGCTCATATTGCTGAAAAAATGGTTAACGGCAGAATAGAAAAATATTACAACGAGATTTGTCTGCTGGAACAACCATTCATTAAAGAAAATGATAAAACTGTTCAGCAGGTTCTTCAGGAAAAAATATCTAAAATTGGTGAAAATATCAGCATTAGAAGGTTTGCCCGCTTTGAGATGGGCGAGGGCTTAGAGAAAAAAGAAGAAGATTTTGCTGAAGAAGTAATGAAGCAAATAAACAAATAAAGTAATTAAAAGGAGGGTATATTGATTTTAATCATCATATACCTTCTTTTTTTTAAATCAGGGCTGTTTGAAATTCAACATTTTCAATATTTAATGTTTTTGGAGGGTTTATGGCATTAAAGTTTAAGCGAATCATGCTAAAGGTTAGCGGCGAAGCATTATCCAGCACCAATAGTTTTGGCATTGACTCAACAATCCTAAATAACATCAGTGATAAAATAAAAACTGCATGGGAAATGGGCGTTGAAATAGGAATTGTTGTAGGAGGGGGGAACTTCTGGCGGGGCCGAAGCAGTAAGGGTATGGACAGAACTACGGCAGACCATATGGGGATGCTTGCAACAGTTATGAATTCACTAGCCTTACAGGACTCTCTTGAATCCAGAGGAGTTCCAACAAGAGTGCAAACTGCTCTTGATATGCCAAGGATTGCCGAACCATATATCAGAAGGAGAGCCGTCAGACATCTTGAAAAAAAGAGGGTAGTAATATTTGCTTGTGGAACCGGAAATCCTTATTTTTCAACTGATACTGCAGCAGTTTTAAGAGCTGCCGAAATAGATGCCGAAGTTATTCTTTTGGCTAAAAACGTTGATGGTATATATGACAGCGATCCTAAACTTAATCCTGAAGCAAAAAAATATGATACTATAACATTCTTTGAGGTATTACAGCGTCAACTGGGGGTAATGGATTCAACTGCAACATCACTTTGTATGGACAATAATATCCCTTTGCATGTATTTAGTATAAATGAACCTGAAAACATTATAAAAGTTTTAAAGGGTAATAAAGTTGGTACATTTGTTGCTAAGGAGGTCTAATTAAATGTTTAAGAATTATGATGAATTTACCAGAAGGATGGACAAATCTATTAATTACTTAAAGGATGAATTGGCATCTATCCGTGCAGGCAGGGCTAATCCTCGTCTTTTGGACAGGATTTCTGTTAATTATTACGGAACAGCTACGCCAATTTCCCAGATTGCCAATATTCAAGTTCCTGAAGCAAGACAGATTATTATACAACCCTGGGATTCCAATATACTTAATGATATTGTCAAAGCTATCCAAATGTCAGATCTCGGTATAAATCCTAATAATGACGGCAAGGTAATTCGCCTTATGTTTCCTCCGCTAACCGAAGAAAGAAGAATTGATCTAACTAAGGAAGTTAAGAAACTTGGCGAAAATAATAAGATTGCCATAAGACAAATTCGACGTGAAGCAGTAGATAGTTATAAAAAAATGGAGAAGGCAAAGGAAATTACCGAAGACGAACTTAAGGTTGCTGAGAAAGATATTCAAAAGTTTACTGATGAATATATAGAAAAGATTGATAAAATAGTAGAAGCAAAAATTGAAGAAATAATGGAAGTATAATATTAGAATAAAAAAGGGACTAAACACAATTGGGTTTAGTCCTTATTAATCTTAGCACCCGATTTGGTGCCTGTAGAGTGACTTTTACTGTCATTCTGATGGTAGCAAAGCGGGGTTGGAGGATTTATTACGTTAGCACAAAGATTCTTCGCTGACGCTCAGAATGGCATAGAAACTCCAAAATCTGATATAATCTCGTCATAATGTTATGACATATTAGCGTTAAATGATTAGAATGAGAGGAATTGTATATGTGTGGCAGATTTTACATTCCTGAGGAGGATATTGACGATTTTGCCGGGTTAGTTAATAAAATAGAAAAAGAATTGTTAAAAAAAGCAGGAGAGATTTACCCGGGAGATTATGCACCGATAATTACTCCTAAACCTAAAATTGATACAAACATGGATAACGAATCAAATAATTCAGGGGATACAATTCATGTGGTAAAATGGGGTTTTCCTCTTAAGAAGGGCAGGCCTGTAATCAATGCCAGAAGTGAAACAGTAAGAGAAAAACCAATGTTTAAGCTGCCATTTTCTAAGCGTCGCTGTTTAATTCCCGCAAGAGGATTCTTTGAGTGGAAGGATGCCGAGAACAGTAAAAAACAAATAAAGCATTATATTTCATTGGTTGATTTAAGTATGATGTATATAGCGGGTATCTACTGGTTTTTCAAGGATAAAAATGGTATTGTAAATCCTTATTTTACGATACTTACAACTCAGGCAAATGATGATATAAAATCTATACACGATAGAATGCCGGTTATAATTAATAGTATTAATAAAGAAATATGGTTAAGCGAGAATACTGATGACAGTACAATTGACACATTATTAGAACCTTTGGATAATGGTTTGCTAAAAATACAGGTCATGGATTAAACATCGAAAAAGATTCTTTGATAACACTAATAATAACAAGAGAATGTAGTCCTAAGCGTCCTAAGCAATGTGCTGTTGAGATTATGGTCATGCTAAAAAATTTAAATATTCTAAAGGGAGAAGAAGCTTCAAAGCAGAATTAATTATTAAATATTTTGCTTAAAAAATATCTCACATTAGACAAAATAAAAATTTTGTTTAATTCGAGAGAGATGTGGTATAATATTTAGTATAAATGCTTGTGAGGTGCTTAAAATGTCTCTGGATTTTAATGATATGCCCGATATTGCAATTGAGTTTTTGAACTATATGCTTACTATAAAAAATATATCAAAGAAAACTGTTTCTGAATATTATTATGATTTACGAACCTTTATGCGCTTTATTAAAGTTACAAAACATAATGCAGATGAAAATAAATTTAAAGAATTGACCGTAAATGATATTACCCTTGATGATATAAAAAATATTGATTTAACTGATTTATATAGTTTCATGGCCTATACTAGCCGTGAACTTAATAATTCAGCTATTACAAGAGCCCGTAAAGTTGCCTGTCTCAGATCCTTTTATAAGTATTTGCATACCAAAGTTAAACTAATAGACTATAATCCTGCTGCTGAGCTGGATTCACCCAAGATTGTCAAACGACTTCCTAAATATTTAAGTTTAGAAGAAAGCGTTAACCTGCTTCAAAGCGTCAAAGGAAAGAAAAATGCTGCCCGGGACTATGCCATACTGGTATTGTTTATGAACTGCGGTCTGCGTTTGTCTGAACTTGTGGGAATAAATATTAATGACATTCGCGGAGATACGCTTACAGTAATTGGTAAAGGCAACAAAGAACGTACTGTTTATTTAAATAAAGCCTGCCAGGACGCTATAGCCGCTTATATGGCTGAGCGTGCTAAACTTAAAGTAATTAAGGACCCAAAAGCCCTGTTTTTAAGTGAGCGTAAGGTACGAATAAGCCCAAAAACTGTTCAGTATTTAGTAAAAAAATACATTCAGGCTTCTGGATTGGACCCTGATAAATACTCACCGCATAAGCTTCGTCATACTGCAGCAACTCTGATGTATAAGCACGGAAATGTTGATATACGCGCTCTACAGGCTATTTTAGGCCATGAAAGCATAGCTACTACAGAGATTTATACGCATATAGATGACAAAAAGTTAAGGGATGCTGTTAACAGCAATCCCCTCTCCTCTATCTCCCCAAAAAATATGAATGATAAGGATAACACCTCAACATAGATACGGCTTATCTCACTAGTAGGATAAGATTCAAAACCAGCACTCGTAATGGCAGTTATTATTTGCTCAAGAACACATAATAACCTCTGTAAGCTGAATATATGTCGGCTTTGCTGGCTACCTCAAACGGTGCATGCATGGATAGGATTGGCACGCCCACGTCAATAACATCAACACCAAGGTTGGCAATCATCATTGCGATGGTTCCTCCGCCTCCCTTATCGACAGCCCCCAGCTCGGTTATATGCCATGGTATATTATTCTCATTAAAGAGCCTTCTGATTTCACCCAAATACTCGGCACTGGCATCACTGGCACCTGATTTTCCTCTGGAACCGCTATATTTCATTATTGCAATTCCTTTGCCCAGATACCCAGCATTCAGCTTATCATGTGTTCCTTCATAATTTGGATCCAATGCTGCATTTACGTCTGCTGAAAGCATTTTTGACTTATCCAGTGAAGCCCTGACAAGCCGGTCAAAATATACAGAATCTGTGGTAAGGGCGCAAAGATCAGCAATAAAGTTTTCCAATGCTCTCGATTCGGCACCTGTATTCCCTACACTGCCAATTTCTTCCTTATCACTAAGAAAACAAATGGCAGTATACTCCGGATTTTTAGTCTCCAAAATTGATATCAGCGCAGGGTAGGCACAAATTCTGTCATCATGTGCATATGCACCTATCATGCTTCTGTCTAAACCAACATCTCTTGCTTTAAAAGCAGGAACAAGCTGAAGTTCGGATGATATAAAGTCTTCCTCAACAATCCCATATTTTTCATGTAATATATTAAGGATATTCATTTTAAATCGCTCTTTAGCGTCCTTATCCTCTATGGGTTCAGAACCCAACAGAACATTCATATTCTCACCCTTAAAGGCTTCGGTTAGCTTTTTATCCATCTGGTCCTTGGCCAGGTGAGGTAAGAGATCAGTTATAGTGAATACAGGATCTTTTTCGTCTTCTCCTATATTAACCTCAACACTGGTTCCATCAGCTTTAACAATAATTCCATGCAAAGCAAGAGGTATAGCAAGCCACTGATACTTTTTTATTCCACCGTAATAAT
>DUNT01000104.1 GCA_012839205.1 Clostridiaceae bacterium | reverse complement strand
TATATATATTTTTGATTTCCCGCTTGGTGGAAAAACGTGCGGTACCATGCTGGCCGTCACCTACTGTGCGGGATTTGATTCCGCTGAGTGTGTAATAGTGTGCTAAAAGAGAAAGGCCGCCGATGACTGAAAACATCACGGCGGTCGCTGCTATGAGAATATAAACTTGTGATAGCATGGATAACTCCTTTCTTCTTATGCCATTTTTATTTCAAAACCGTCCTGTACTTGCTGGCTGTTTATTAAATCATCATTCCAGTCCTTACCTTGAGACATAAGCAGGCAGCATCTATATCCACTTTCCGTAAGCTGACTGTTCAGCCGTTTCGATGCCTTATGCCCAGCTTCGTCATTATCAAGACAGAGGGCTACCTCTTTGAGGTGTGGATTAAGCTCGAGCATTTTCATCATGGCCTGGCTGCCTACTCCGCAAAGGGCAACATAGCTGTGCGTTTGCCAGGCTTGGGGATGCAGTGTGATATAAGATAGTAAATCAATAGGTGCCTCAAAAACATAGAGGCGATCACTACTGCCGACATAATGAAAACTATATGCCGGATTACAGCCATTCACATTTCCTTTGAAGCTTATCCCCTTGGTATAAAGTCCTCGCTTATGTGCATGGCAAGGCACTCCGTTTTCATCCAATCCAACGAACACTGCATTATGATATTTTTTACTGCCATCTTTTGATTTTTCGCAGGATTCATAAAGCAGTTTTTCTCTTGCAAAGAAACTGACTACATCCCGGTCTATTTTTCTTGTTTTTACAAGGTAAGCGTAAACTCTGCGCATATCTGAATGTGCATCAGGCAGTTTGAAAGGCTTTGGCTCTTCCTGTCTTTTTTTCTTCGCAGGAGTATACTCAATGCCCTGTTCACCGCCTAACAATAAAATTACCGCATCAGGAAAAGACAGATTATAAAAGTCCTTAACGAAATCTATGGCATAGCCGCCACGCTCTTTTGAATGATCATACCATTCGTTACCACGGACAGTGATGCTGCGGTCTGATTCAAGCCGTTTTTCTCTGCCGCTGGCAATAAGCTTTTCACCTTGACGGTATAAAAAGTCTATAAGATCAACATTATTGGCACGATATTTTTGTTCCTCCGTAAAATGAATATAGTTTCCCATAGGTGCCTCCTATCTATGACGATTGCCGATGCGATGAAAAAACACCGGGCGATTAACGCTCCGGTGCTGCTTTGGCATGAGTAATTTTTTGAGTTGCGACTTAATACTTTTTTCTTTCCGTTTCTTCATGTAGATCCCCCAATCTTTATATGATGTGCATAGACTGTTCATGATCATCTTGCTTGTGACCCTGCGCCTGCTTCTTAGCCTTTATCTTTTGCAGGAGTTTCCGATCGGCACGCTGGTTCGGCGGTATTTTTGCCGGTGCGGTGTCACCGATAATGCGGCTCATATGGTGTAGTAACCTTGTAGCTGCCAGCATCACAGACGGTTCTTTAAACTCATCTATATGGTCAAGAAAAAACTGAGCATAGATGTTACCCTGCGCTGCCGAGAGTGTGAACCACTTTACGGCTTCTTCCTTATCTCTAACAACATCCTTCCCCATAAGATAAAGCTTTCCAAGGGTGTACTGGGCATATTGATTGCCTTGATTTGCAGAAGCGGTCAAATATTGCAAGGCTGTCTCCACATTCTTAGGGACATCCTCGCCTGTAAGATAAATCTTTCCAAGGCGGTATTCGGCAAATTCATTCCCCAGTGCAGCTACACTTTTTAAGTGTGAAATTGCTTTCTCTGCATCCTTTGGAACATCCTCTCCTTTTAGATAAAGACAGCCGAGGGCATATTCTGCAAACTGATTTTTCTGCTGGGCAGCAATATTAAACCAACGCAAGGCTTCAGGGATATCCTTTAAAATACCTTCACCGCCCAAGTACAGCTTGCCAAGCTGATAGGCGGCAAAGGAGTTTCCCACCGATGCCGCTTTTTCAAAATAATTCCGCGCCTGCTGGATATCCTTTTCTGTACCGATACCATTTAGGAGCATCCAGCCAAGGCGATATTGAAGCTTATCATCATGGCTTTGTTTTTCCAAGGAAGTAAAGCCATGAAAAGCATCGGAAAAATGTTTTTGCGCTTTCTCTTCATTTTTATCACATCCAATGCCGTCACGAGACATTTTTCCTGCTTCAAAGCTGGCATAAGGAAAACCCTGCATAGCTGAGCGCAGGTACAGTTCAAATGCGGTCTGGTAATCTTGTTTTACACCATTACCCCTATAATAAAGACCAGCAAGGGAATACTCCGCATATTTATATTTTTCACTTGCCGATTGTGTAAGCCACTGAGCGGCTTTCATATAATCCTGTTCTGTACCAAAACCTGCTGTATACATCTTTCCGATACGATACTGTGTATATTTCCAAGGCTTTTCAGACTCTGCAGCATGGAATACTGTGAGTGCCTTTTCATACCACTGATGTGATTTATCAGCATCTTCATTGCATCCAAGACTATCTGCATTCATTCTGCCAAGATCATACATGGCAAGAGGATTATTTCGCTCTGCTTCCAAAAGCAATAGGCTATAGGCCTTATCAAAATCCTGACTGATTCCGGCATCCTCATCACCATAGAAAAATTGCTTTGCCTGCTTATAGTCCTCGCTCCACCATGAAGGGCTGTGGCTTTTTCCACGGTGTCCACTATTTTCCTTTTGAGGTTCAAGTTCATCCTGAATATTGTCTGCATTTTCCGGCAGAAAATAGTCGGGTGGCATACTACTATCAACAGGGGGTTCGAGTATTATAGAATCTGCTGCTTCTGATTCGTCAAAGATAAATTCCCCCTTTGAAATTCCCATTGCTTCTTTTATAACCATGTTTCTAATAGATTTAAAGTCACTGCATTTTGAAAGCGGCAACTGCTGAGACGGTGTTTCGGTATAAATATTTTCAATCTGCCCCTTTGCTTTTTGCCATAGGGTATATGCAGCTCAGCAAATGTGACGGGGCGGAAATGGTTTATATCAACTCCTGCATTCAAGGCGTTTGGCATTGATTTGAGTAGCTGGAAATAGGTAGCATCTGCATTGTTATGGATGTGTCCATGAATATGATAACTGCCTTTGGCGATGCCACTCCATGTCATCAGTGGATAATGGCAAAGTGTAATTTTGTGTGAGCCATCGCTGAATTCGAGCATATTGGATACACTTTGAAAATGTTTCTCCAAGTCTGTCTTTTTCATCCAGTCTTTATCGTGATTGCCTTTGATCAAATGTTTTTTTCCGTGCAACTTGCATAGATAGTCATCTGCGGAAACGGCATTACGGAAAAACAGATCGCCAAGGATATAGACGGTATCGTTAGCAGTTACCTGGTTGTTCCATTCCACAAGGAGGTATTCGTCCATTTCGGAAACCGTATCAAATGGCCGGTTACAGTGTTTAATAATATTAGCATGACCAAAATGTTGGTCGCCGGTAAAATAAATAATAGCAATCACCACACTTTCGTAGCCTGTAAACTTTTGTGGAATTAAGAATTATCTCGCACATCGGTTTTTCAGTAGATTTTATGAGAAATTATCAGTCACTTATCAGTCACCTTTACAGTCACCCTTTCAGTCACCCTGTTAGAATAACTGCGGATAATCCGTTCTTCTGATGCTGTGACTTTTATCGTGAATCAATAATCATTTTTTCAACACATACGCCGTTTTTTTACCCTGACCGGCAGTCTCAATAAGTTGTTTGTTCACCATGCTTTTTAGAATCCTGCCTGCCATAGTTTGTGATACGTCCAGTTCTGCTTCGACATCTTTTCTTTTAATTTCACCCAGCCGGGCTGCAAGATCAATAATGCGTTTTTCATCCGAATTCAAACCGGAATCCTGCAATTGTTCATTTTGGTTAGGAAGGGTAATCTTGAAGGCGTTGTCGGTTGTCTCGAACTCCGGTTGTACGGCAAAGCCTTTATAGCTATTCAGAATCTTCGGTACACCTGTGCCATAGGCTTCAATAAGCGTCAGGCGGTAAAAGATATTAGCAAGCCGCTCATTACGAGTTGCAGATACGCCAAGCATAATATCTGAGAGGTTTATTCCTTTCACTAATCCGCCTACCGATACAAATTCAATTCGATCATCAAAGACGCTTATGAGGGTATTTGCGCTGTAGGCATAGTCCCTGTGTACTAAAACATTTAGCAGGGCTTCCCTTAAAGCCTCGTCAGGATAGTCCTTTTTATCATTTCGATACAGCCCGGTAAACTCCGCCCTCACTCTGTTATACTGTGAGATATAAGCAAAGGCATCGTTTAGCTGCTTTAATAGCGAGCCTGTGAATTCTCGGCGGTCCTTGAAAACCGCTTTTTCCTTGCCTTCGAATACAGCAGCTTTTATTATATGGGTACACTGATCGGAGAGCAACAAGCCAAGGTTAGTATAAATACCATCCTCATTGACAAGATGCAGTGTTTTTAAATGATTTCCGCCAAAAGGTATTCCCCGAACTTTAAACTCTTCAATGGCAGCATCAAAGGTTAACTCCTGATTCAGAGAGCGCATTTTTTCATAACTGTCTCCGTCAGTTTCCATGATCATACGGCGGATAGAACTTTCGGTTGCGGGAACAGAAGAAGCACCCTGACGAACAAAAACTCCTTCGGGCCGCAAGCCCTTATTTTGCAGATAATACGGGCATTCTGTACCTTTCTGCACGGTTACCTTTATAATATCCTTGTCTTTTTCTTTTTCCTGCACATATGAAACAAACATGGTAACATCCGGCTTGATTGCATCACGGATTATATTGGACAGCCTCAGCATTTCATCTCCGATATCTTTTACACCGACTACCGTACCATCATCGTCGATTCCGATATAGATTGTACCGCCCTCAGAATTTGCAAAAGCGATTACTGTTTTACGAATATCATCAACAACCTGCCGTTTCAATTCAAGGGTTGAACTTTCTGTAAACTGCATAATAAGCACCTCCTTGGTTATTCTAACACACATTCTAACACATTCTAACCATTCTTGTCAAAGAAAAGTGTTAGAATGATTTCGACAACCTTCGGCGTTGATAAACGCTAACATCACGGGCACCATGATGTTAAATATTTTGTCGGCAAATCAGATGCCTCCGAGGAAAGTATGCTGCGCCTCGAGGTATTTGCGTATCAAATCCTTATGTTTCTCAGATTTCTGATGAATGCGGTGGGCTTTGGTTGCCATGTATTCTATCAGGCTGTCCTTTGGTATCAGATATAGGTTATAGTACCGAATACCTATTATTCTCCCTTGTATTATCCAATCGGAGAGGGTGCTTTGGGTATAACCGATTAGCTTTATAACATCGTTTGTGGCTAGTACATCCGGAAAATTGTGCCATTCTTTCTTGAGCATTTTCGTGAAAATTTTTTGGTCGATTGGCTCCTGCATTTGCGCTATAGATCTGCACTTTGTTCTGGTGGAGAAAATTCCTGGAGGTGTCTGCAAAGATTCGGGGTGCTTTTCTAACTTTGTGAGATAAATAATTACATCGTCTATCCGGATTTTGAAGCGTCGAGTCTTTTTGCCCGAGTCCTCGCAGGGGATATATCCGTTCTCTAAAAGCCATGTGGCTTTTCTTTTACTTATGCGGCAGATTCGATAAAGTTGATCCTGACTTATTATTTCCGGGTATTCATCCCGAAGGAAAGAGTAGTCCGTCATCATAGTAATTCCTCCAATCACATTGATCTCCTGACAGAAATACATGCTCTGTCTGGTTAGGTTATTCACTTGAAAATCAATGTCAATGGTAGGAAAGGCTGTGATTTATATTATCAAAAACTCGGGAAACTGAGGTATCTTAAAGTCTTTTCGGTTCATATTTTTCTACGGTTTTTCTACACTTTTTCTACACTTTGCCTCAAAAACCTTAAAAAACAGGGTTTAGCGCGAGTGCAGTAAAATCAAGGGTTTTAGCTTAGAAAACCTTATTTCATGCGGGTTTGAGGGGACTCATCTTCCCTTAAGGTTACTCTCATGAACCTATCGAAACTTGCCCTCAAATAACTCGAAATCGAGTTGCCGGTGAAACGGCACGTGGGTTCGAATCCCACGCCCTCCGCCATGAGCCTGTTTGCGGTCAATGTCCGCTGGCAGGCTCTTTTTTGTAGTCCGTTGTTTCCATACCGCTCCATCGGCTCCAGCTTCGCCACTTACCCAATATCCCTTGCACCTTTCTTTATCATTCTGAGCGTCAGCGAAGAATCTTATTAGCCAAGCTAAAGATCCTTCGACTGCGCTGCGCTCCGCTCAGGATGATATGAAGGGCTACGCTTCGTTCGGGATGTCAAAACGCTTATTATTTGAAAGGACCCCCTAACCAACAGAATTGAATTAGGGGGTCCTCTCATTCTTTATATAAAAGAATCCTTAAGAAAGGCTGTGCCGACAAATGTGCATAACACTACCTCACTATCATTCTATCACTACTATATGAAGATTCCTTGGCAAATTCATGAAATTTATATGTCATAGTTTTTACAAGTATATTTCATTGACAAAAAACATTAAAATAAGACAAGGGACGAATCTTCCGATCTGCATAAACAGAAGATTCGCCCCAAAATTACCCCCCAGTCTGCCCTAGTTGTTACATAGTTAATTTTACTTGTCACCGTGTCTTACTTCGGTCTGCCCTTGTATCCCTTCGACTCCACTGTAGTCCTTTAATTTATTATACTTGATAATAAAGGAAATGTCATCATCTTCTTCTAAATAATCAAATTTCAGGATTACAGTTTTGGCGTTAATGTAAATAACGCTTAAAGGCACTTTCTTATATAATGTATCCGAAATAGAATACTCCAGAACATAATTGTTTGTAAGGATATTGGGAGCATCAAGTGCTATTTCCCTGTCAAAGGTAAGCTTAATTGCATCGCTTGAAATTGTAGCTGCATCATCTATTGTCGGGGTTCCTGCAGCAAGTGTAACCCCGGAAAAGTCTTCTTTAATACTCTTTCCTAATGTATTCCCCAGATAATCCTGCATTCTGCTGTCAATAGTTAAAATATAATCTCTTTTCTTTTCAAGCTTTTTATTCTCTGGAAGGTACAACTTAACGCTTTCTGAATCAATACTAGGATCAAAGAATACTTTCTCCGGATTTATTGTATATGAGAATCCATCTCCCCTGATAGTGTAGTAATTTGTCATAGTCGCAGTATCTTTATTGAGTGGAAGTGAGAAACGAACTTCAACAGTATTGCTGTCCAATGCTCGGACTCTACTTATTTTCATTACATCTGCGCTTCCATAGTCAGCTGTAAAAGTAAATGCCTGTTCTGTAATATACTCCTGCCTTGCAACATCACTAAGAATATATATTGTAAGAACATAATCCTTATTTTTTGCAAAGGTGCCTTTGATACCTATAAACATAGTGTTGCCTGAATCATTATATAATTGATCGACACCTGTCTTTTCTATCTCGATGGCATTACCTTTTTCATCTGTAATGAGAAAACTATATTTTTGTCCTGCTAAAACAGGGTCATAAGGGAAGTTTTACATATGGTTTTATTAAATATTGGTTTCTTATTTCACAGCCTTTAGACCAGTTGTT
>DUNT01000103.1 GCA_012839205.1 Clostridiaceae bacterium | reverse complement strand
TTCATTATTGAAATAGGTCTGTGGATCTTCTATGCCTCTGGTGCTTAATGCTTCGTAGTCAGGGAAAATCTCAGCCACAATAACCTCTTTGCTCTTCTGGGTTTTACTCTCCCCTGCATATACAATAACCTCAGAGACCCCGTAAATTCTTAAGATTTCTGACTCGATCTCTTCGGGGTATACATTTTTACCGTTACTCAAGATAATGATATTCTTTATTCTTCCTGTAATGTAAAGCCATCCCTCATCGTCCAGCTTGCCATAATCCCCGGTTTTGAAGTAGCCTTCCTCGTCAAAGGCGGCTTTTGTAGCCTCTGGATCTTTGTAATACCCCAGCATTACATTAGGGCCCTTCACACAAATTTCACCTTCACCGTTTTCGTCAGGATCTTTTATCTTTAACTTTTCACCAACTATCGGTATCCCTACACTGCCTTTTTTCTGATATTTGTTTCTGTTACAGGATACCAGCGGAGAACATTCGGTGATTCCGTAACCGTTTAATAACACTATGCCTATTGAATCGAAAAAATCAATAATATCCTGGTTTAGACTGGCTCCGCCTGAGATAATCATCTCAAGTTTCCCTCCTAAATTGTCCAGTATACTCTTAAAAATCTTCCGGCGCAAATCTATTCCGCATTTTCTTATGAAGTTACTGATTATTATCATCCTTCGAAGCATATCAGCCTTACCATTTTTCTCGGCAGTCGACCATATTTTCTTATACATAGTTTCTATAAACAGAGGAACTAATATCAAATGCTGCGGCTGCTGCTCCTTCATCTCATTCATGATGTGTTTGAGACCGCTTGAAATGTAGATGGTGGATCCCTGGGAAAAATGCCCCACAAACACTACGGTAGAGCAATATGTATGATGAGGAGGAAGAACACTCATGGTTTTTGGGGTTATGGCGAAATTATACATGCCATTAGTCATATCCAGGGTTATATTCTTCTGAGAAAGCATTACACCTTTGCCTTTCCCGGTGGTCCCCGATGTGAACACTATGGTAGCCATTCTTTCGATATCAATCTCATAGTCATAATAGCTGTTGTCACCATTCAGAAACTTTTCCTTGCCACGTTCAACAATATCGTACAGTCTTAAAGCCTTCTCAAGGTTTGTATCGTCCATGCATATACAAGTTTTTAGTGATGAAGTTTTTGTTCTGATATCATTTATTTTTTCTTCTACAGCCAGGCTGTAAATAATAAACTCGCACTCGGCAAAATTCATGATATCAGCTATTTCTTCAGCTGGTAAGTCTTTATCGACAGGTACCACAATTGCTCCAATTGACATAAGACTAAAATATGTACACACCCATTCATACGAGCTTTCGCCCACCAGTGCTACCTTCTTGTCACGACATCCCAAAGAGATTAATTCTGTTCCCATATTACGAATAAAGTCCCTGGCCTCACTGTAGGTTACATTAACAGTCTCGGCGTCACGGGGATCTTTTTTGTAAGATATAGCAATTCTATCGGGATATTTTTTTGCAACATTTTCAGTCATTTCTCTGAAGTCTCTAAAGATTGTGGCCTCATACAGAGGATAATTCTTCCTTTTCATACCGACTCTCCCCTTATGGATAATAAGCATGTTGTCTTTATAATTAAGATTCAATGTATTAATCTTAATATCAATATTGAAAAATTTCAAATAATTATATGCTAGTCCCTGGAAACAAAGACTAAAACAAGCCCTTCTTTAAGGGATATAGTTGCTGTTTCATCACAGAATTCATTACTTATACCAAGCCCGGTACCGAAGACTAATCTGGCATCGGTAAGCTCATAAGCCAGCCCTTTTGTAGTTACTCCTCCGGCATATGGGGGTAACGGCAGAATAGAGACCTTGTAACCATCCTGTTTTTTTATTGATAAACTATTTTTTACAAGATATATCCTGTTGTGTTCATCTTCAATATATCCCTTGATATTATGTTCGACAATCTTATACATTAGATGAATATTGGCTGTTGTATGATCAAGGCGGGTACCGGTAACACCGAGAAGGACAATATCTGTTGCTCCTCGTTCTATAGCAGCATTAATTGCCAGCTCAAGGTCGGTATAATCCTTTTCTTTTGGGAAAGTAATCAGTTCCGGTTTATTGTGGGACTTGATTTTTTTAAGCTCAGCATCATTAATTGAATCAAAATCACCTAAGAGAACATCGGAATCAAGACCAAATTTTCTTAAGTGCATTTGGCCGCCATCAGCTGCAATGACTAATTCTGCCCATTGATGATATTTCTTTATCAGGTTTTCATCAGACAGGGTTCCGCTTCCCACAATAAGTACTTTCATTTTTATGATCCTCTTTCTTTAAGAAGCCTTACAAATGCTTCCGGATCCTTACTGCAGAAAAATGCAGATCCTGCTACAAGGATATTGGCTCCTGCGGCTGTTACTGTTGAAACCGTATCCTCATTAATCCCACCGTCTACCTGGATATCAATACTAAGATTTTTTTCTGTAATAGTCTTTCTGAGTGCCGAAATCTTTTTAGTCATGCCCTCAATAAAGTCCTGTCCCCCAAATCCCGGGTTCACTGTCATAACAAGAATCATATCTATTTTATCCAATACGTAGTCAATTACAGTTTCAGGGGTGGATGGATTTAAAGATACTCCTGCCTTCAGCCCCATCTCACGAATCTGAGTTACCACCCTGTCTAAATGGGTAACCGCTTCGGCGTGGACAGTAATAATATCGGCTCCTGCATCTTTAAACGCTTCTAAATACCTATCCGGGTTATCAATCATCAGATGTACATCCAAAGGAAGTTTTGTCAGCGGACGTATTGATGACACAACTAAAGGACCTATAGTTATATTGGGCACAAAATGTCCGTCCATAACATCAACATGAACCATATCAGCTTTCGAATTCTCAATTTTCTTAATCTCCTCTCCCAAAACAGAAAAATCTGCTGAGAGAATAGATGGTGCAATTTTAATCATCACTTATCTCCTATACCTGTTGTCATATATTCTCTTTAGCTCATTATAAAGTTCAATATACCTGTTATACCGGCCTTCTTCTATTTTCCCGTCATTATATAACTCTCTGACGGCACAGTCAGGCTCTCCCGTATGACTGCAGCCCTTAAACCTGCATTCTTCAGTTATACTGCTAAACTCTGGATAAAAATTTTGAAGGTCCTGATGTCCCACATCTTCAACAGAAAAGGAACTGAACCCCGGAGTGTCCAGGATGTAGCCGCCATTATTTAATCTGAAAAACTGCACATGACGAGTTGTATGCTTACCTCTCTGAATCCGCTCGCTTACCTCACCAGTCTCCATAACCCAATTTTTTAAAACAGCGTTAAGTATAGTAGACTTGCCAACCCCGGACTGGCCGGCAAAAGCAGTGATATTTCCTATTAGGTGTTTGTGAAGGTCTTCATACCAATCAGGGAAAAATTTGCTTAAAACCAATACAGGAAATCCTGTCTTCCTATATGCATTCTTAATTGCTTCAATCTCGTTATTGGTATCCAGGTCAGCTTTGTTTATAACAATCAGAGGTCTTATATCCTTGGAAATACAGGTTATAAGCAGCTTGTCCACAAGCATGAAATCCGGACTGGGACTAACCACCGAGATGACAATTGCCAGCTGATCAATATTTGCCACGGGAGGCCTTATAAAGCAATTACGTCTTTCTAAAATTTTGTCTATGTGCCCTTCTTTTTTTTTCTCATCCAGTATGTCAAAAGTAACACGATCTCCGGCCAGGGGAGTAACTCCGCCTTCTTTACGGTGAACTCCTCTTACCTTACAGGTATAAATTGAATCGTTGCCTCCGATTTCCTGAACCTCGTAGAAACCTCCGACTCCCTTTAGAATAATCCCTTCGGACAAGCTGTTTATCACACTCCTGATTAAGTAATATTAATATGTTTTATCATATACAAGTATATCATCAATATATGCTCTGACGTTTATTTCGCTGCCAGGGGCAACTGGAATTATCAATGAATACGGGAAATCGGTTACCGGAACACTTGCTATATCCTTGTGCAGGAATTCATCACCCGTTCTTACATTTGTAAGATAAACTCTCAGTCGCACTGATTCATTGAAATCGTACCCTTGTGGCAGGCCAATGGTTATTGTTTTGGCATTTCCACCCGGTATTGGCGTACTGCCACCCGGTTCTTCCACTTCTTCTGCAAAGAAAAGCGCTACAGCCGTATCCTCAACAACAGTCTCTCCTGCTTTGGGCGCCTGATCCTCAACTACTCCCCGATGTCCTTCCCTGTCTTCAGGGAATGTATCACCAAGTTTGAGCTTGTTATCCATAAGTTTCTTTAATGCTACTTCGTAAGTATCTCCTATCAAATTGGGCACTACCACCATTTTCTTCTCAGGGCCCTTGCTCCAATATAATGTAACTTCTGTGCCTTTTTTAACTCGTGTTGTTGCCGGAGGATCAGTCTTAATGCTCATACCACTGGGGACTTCATCGTCAAACTCAGCTATTTCAACAACTTTAAGCCCGTATTCGTCCTCAAGTTTCAGCTTCATAACACTATGATCCTGCCATTCAACATTGGGAATCTCCACCATGTCAATTCCTGAACTTACTACCAGTCTTAAGGTAGTATAGCCCCCCAGCTTCATTGTGGAATCAGCGGTGGGGAATTGATTTATAACTATATTCTCAGGCACAGATTCACTGGGCTCATAAACAACATCTACAGGCCTGATATTCTGACTTTCCAGTTCTAATAATACTTCATCTATATGGCGATTTACATAGTTTCCAAGAATAACCTCTTCTGTACGGTTTGCGTCATCGACAAATTCATTTATTATCATTTTCACAAAATAGCCGATGCTGCCCAGAATGGTGGCTATTAATAAAATATAAATTACGGGCATCAGGAATTTGTTATTACTTCCGCTGCTTCTTTTCTTATCGCTTTTGCCTTTTCTTTTATAATTCTTTTCCATAATAAACTCTTCTTCCAACGGTTCTTCTATCTTTCTTGTATCAAACTTATCTTGTTTAATATTCGGTAATAGAATATCAACAGTGGAACTGGGTTTGGTTTGTATTTTTTCCAGGTCACTGATTAGTTCCGCCACCGTAGCATAGCGATCCCGTTTACTTTTTGCCATTGCAGTAAGTATAATATCATCCAAAGCATGTGGAATATCATGCTTTATGGTAGAAGGAATAGGAGGTGTATCCTGAATATGTTTCAAAGCAACAGCAACCGGGGTTTCTCCTTCAAAGGGCAGGGTCCCGGTAACCATTTCAAACATTGTCACTCCTATTGAGTATATGTCGGATTGCTCATCTGTATACCCTCCCCGCGCTTGTTCAGGTGAAGAATAGTGCACAGATCCGATTGTATCTATCCTCATGGTATCAGTTTCACTGGCTATAGAACGGGCTATACCGAAGTCAGCCACCTTAGGTATGCCTTCTGATGTCATTATTATGTTTGTAGGCTTAATATCCCTGTGGACAATATTTCTGCTGTGAGCCTTTGACAGCGCACTGCATATCTGTAAAGAAATATTAACAGTTTCCTTCCAGCCCAGAGAGCCCTTAAGTTCAATATACTCTTTAAGAGTAATACCATCTACAAATTCCATTACAATATAGTATCGATTATTATCAACACCTATATCATATATCTGGACAATATTAGGATGGGTTAAGCTGGCCGCTGCCTGTGCTTCTGTGTCAAACCTTTTTAAAAACTCACTATCCTCACGAAATTCTTCCTTTAACAGCTTTATAGCAACGACTCTTTGAAGATAGCGGTCCTTGGCTCTGTAAACCTTAGCCATTCCACCGGAGCCTATCTCCGATAAAATCTCGTATCTGTTCCCTAAAACAGTTCCAATCATTTTTACACCCCTTTGACTACATCCAGGTAACAATTACAGTGATGTTGTCTGCTCCGCCAGATTCCTTGGCTTTTTCTATAAGACGCTTTGCAATAGTCTCACGTGGTTCGTTAATAACCGTATCCAGTATATCCTGGTCAGTCATACCTTCGTATAGTCCATCAGTACAAAATATATATATATCATCAGGCTGTATATGTTCCTTATTTATATCAGGAAAGAAATCTTCCTGGAATCCAAGAGCCCGCGTAATGCGGTTTCTGTCAGGATGATTATTTGCCTCATCAGCACTTATAAGGCCTTCCTTAATGAGTTTTGCCACTACCGAATGGTCTTCGGTGAGACGAGTTATTCTGCCTTCCCGTATTCTGTAAACACGGCAATCTCCGACATGAATTATATGTAGATTATCTCCTATTACCATTCCCACTGAAAGAGTTGTGCCGCTTTTCAGTCCACCCAGATTTTCAAGAGAGTAGGTCATAATTCTGTCGTTTATTTTATTTATTTCACTTATTATGATCTCTCTGATAGAATCATCGGAAAGATCTTTAGAGGCACATTCCAGCACCATTAAGGACATATTCTCCACAGCTATCCTGCTGGCTTCTTCTCCGGCAAGATAACCACCCATCCCATCAGCAATGATAAAGCCAATGGGGTTGCCTTCCCTGTCTAAAACTATATTCCAATTATCCTCATTTTTTTCTCTCTTAAGGCCTATGTCACTTAGCGCTGAATACTTCAAGTTTTCACCTTCCCGGATTTTAAGTAATATTGTTCCTTCTCAGCTGTCCGCAGGCTGCCATAATATCTGACCCTAATTCTCTTCTGACAGTAACGGGTATTCCGTACTTTTCCAGAGTATATTTAAAATCTTCTATCCTTTTTCTTGAGCTTTTACTAAAGGCTATTCCCTCTACTCTGTTTACAGGAATAAGGTTAACATGGCAGAGAGTTCCCTTTAATTTTTCAGCTAAAACTCCGGCACACTCTAAAGAATCATTTACATTCTCTATCATTGAGTATTCATAAGTAATACGCCTTGAGGTAATCTTCGTGTATTCCCTGCAGGCTGATAGAAGCTCATCAAGGGACCATCTTCTTGCTACAGGCATTATCCTTTGCCTTATTTCATCATTGGGCGCGTGCAGGGATACTGACAAGCTCACCGGTATTCCCTCCCGGGCAAATTCCAGTATACGAGGTACTATTCCGCAAGTGGATACTGTCATCTTCCTGAAACTGATGTTCAAAGTATCCTCACGGTTTATTCTCCTCATAAACTCCAGCACATTATCATAATTGTCAAAGGGCTCGCCTATGCCCATAAGTACTAAATGGCTGATTCTTTCACCGATATCATGGCCGATGACAAGAATCTGAGCTAATAGTTCACCAACCGTCAAGTTCCTAATCATACCAAGATCGGCCGAGGCACAAAATGCGCAACCCATACGGCAGCCCACCTGGGTGGACAGACACACCGAATAACCATAATGGTATTTCATAAGAACACTTTCAATAATATTTCCGTCTTTTAGTTCAAATAAGTATTTTCTCGTGCCATCAATTTTTGATATCAGTTTTTTGGCTATTTTCAAGCCGCCGGCTATAAACTGGTCAGCAATCCTTTCCCGCATGTCTTTGGGAAGATTAGTCATACTGTTTATATCAAGCTGTCCCGAATACAGCCATTGATGAACCTGTTTTGCTCTGTATGCCGGATACCCCAATGCGATAAGAGCTCCATTCAGCTCTTCAAAGGTCATATCCAGCAGGTCCCTTTTGTTATCCATTACTTCTCCGTGTTTGCATCATGACAACTTTACTAAAGTTACATGATATCCTAAGGTATTATACATTATTTTTTAATATGCCTCAAGCCGCCAGCATACTTTGCAATAACCTGATAAAATTAAGGCCTGCAATGTTCTTTACATCCTCTTCTTTATAGTTTAATCTCAAAAGTATATCAACTATTTTATTCATATCCTGAACCCCTCTTATTCCTTCGGGGAGATTATCTATTCCGTCAAAATCGCATCCAAAACCAACGTATTTTGTGCCCACCAAGGCAGATATATGCTCTATATGCCTGATTATGTCCATTATATCGGCATTTCCCGTATTGTTAAGAAAATCGGGACATAGATTTATGCCTATAACTCCACCGCTTTTAGAAATACAGTTTATTTGCTCATCAGTCAGGTTGCGCCGGTGGGAGCAAACAGAACGGCTATTGCTGTGAGATGCAATAAAGGGCTTGCGGGAAACTTGCGCAACATCGGAAAAAGTTTTGTCGGATGCATGGGACACATCAATTATTATTCCTAAGTCTTCAGCTTTTTTTACAACCTGCCTGCCAAAGGCTGAAAGTCCGTTATGTCTGCTGTTTCCTGCTATGCTGTCGCATACGGCATTATCGTAATTCCAGGACAAAGTAAGAATACGAAGCCCAGCCTCATATAGCCTGTCCAGTTCCGATAAGGAATTTCCAATAATTTCGGCTCCCTCAGCCTCTATGAAACAACCGATCTTACGTGTTTCAAATGAATTTATGCAATTAGATAACTCATCTTTTTTTCTTATTATTTTTATCCTTTCAGGATACTTTTTTTCAGCTAAAAGCACTCGGGCCAGCTGGGTCTCCATTTTATCTTTTATTTCATGCCCGTTATTGCCTTCTGCAAACAGTGAAAGCACCTGAATAAAATTGCCGTTGGAAAGGGCTCTGTCTGCATCCCAGTGTTTATTGTTGGAAAAAATCTCCTCTGGCTCGATGGCTGCTGATAATATGTCGCAGTGAGCATCAAAAAATATCATCTTGTCCTCCGTCTAGCTTAATCTAATCATTAAAATGCATTTTGAATAAGTGTAATGTCTTTAGTATTGCCCTCTCTGTCCATCAAAAGCTCCACAATATCAAACCGGACAGGTACATCGTAATACCGGTTGTTCTGCATATAAAAATGCGCAATCCTTCTTATGGTGGCCTGTTTTTGGCCTGAAACAGCCTGGGCAGGAGAACCAAAGCTGAAACTGCTCCTGGTCTTAACCTCAATGAAGCACAAGGTATCCCCGTCCCTGGCTATAATATCTATTTCTCCCATCCTGCCGACACGGAAATTACGTGTTATTATTCTATAACCTTTCCTGGCAAGATATGCTGCCGCCGTTTCTTCACCTAAATCACCATAGGTGCGGTTATTCATATGTATTTTCTCCTTCATTATTTCTCATGCTTTGTAAACTTATTGTTTATGCCGTAGGATTCATCCAGCCTGCTGATAAATGTAAGTACCTCTGCCACCACCTCATAAAGCTCTTTAGGGATTTCTTCTCCCAAAGAGATATGGGACAGTGCCTCTGCAAGATGTTCATCCTCATAGACGGGAATCTTCGCCTCCCTGGCCTTTTCAATAATCTTTTCAGCTATTACACCCTTACCAGTTGCAATAACTTTGGGAGCACTATCTTCACCGGGAGTATAGCTTAATGCCGAAGCTTTTTTAATTTTTTGTTTCTCTTTTCCTTCTGATGCCATAGATATACCTCCCAAATAAGGGCTTGGTCTTTCTTTCCATCATTTTAAAGGGAAGATCTAACTCACGCAGAAAAATAATTGCCCCGCCGCCGATAGAGGCGGGAACTTCTTAAATTCAGTCATATTTTCAAATCTACCCGGGTTTGGGTTCCAAGTAGCTCTTGAGCTTTTTTCGCAGCATTTACAGGATTGACTCTTTCCTTTTCCAGCACCCTGCATTTCATTTCCACCAGCTTGAACCCTTTTTCTAAAAGGCCATCGTACAATACTCTATAATTATCCTTCACCAGCCTGACCAGGTTCTCATCTTCAACTCTGAAACTTATTGTTATACGTCTATGGCTTGCATTTAAAAAGGTTTCCACAACACCCAGACTTTTGGTCGAAAGGGATAAGAACAGTGTAAAATTCTCAGTGTCAATCTTCTTTCTGCCTTTTTTACGTTTCATAACATAGAGCTCACCGGTGGTATTCTCTTTGTTAATTATAATGGGAAGCTGAAATATAGAGTCATAGGTTGTTATCTGGCTGAAGAATCTGAAGGCGTTATCAATCTCTTTATATGCAAGATTATCTGAAACTCTGGCATATTTATCCGAATTACTTAAAACCTTTTGTGAAAAGTCCATTATTTCCTTTAACGCCTCGTTTTTTTCCTTGATATCAAATTCCTCGGCAACACCATTTTCAACTTTTATTGAAGCCTTATCGAATAATTTATTTAGAATTTGATTAATCTCTTTTGCTATTCCAGAGTTTTTATAGTTCTTTCCAAGACTTTCAGTTTTATTATAAATATTCTCTAAAGCTCTATTTATGGCTTCTAATAACACTTCTGTGTTTTGAGGTGTTAATATAGAGTTGCTATTTATTGTTTTCCCGTTTGAGTCTTGGTTTTCCAAACTAAAAAGAGCGCTTTTAACCAGTGATTCCAGAGCCTCTTTACTTACCTTACCCTGCGCACCAGTATTTTCAGTATGTGCAAATTCATCCATAAGAGTTCTTGTAAGCAGTTCCCGAACATTTTGTTCAATGGCTTGCGTAAGTCTAGAAGATGCCTCCGGAATCAATTCCTTTATGGTGCCAGACAATTCATCAGTTTCCTGTGATATTATCAGTGGCTTTAACAGGTTCAGTGTTATATCCTGCCCGGCTTTATAAAGAGCATCTGAAAGCTCTTCTTTAAGACTTTGGAGGTTTTCGTGAAGGCTAAATTCATGCTCTGAAATTTTTTGCAGCATTTCTGCCATATCAGGATCCTGTGTAAGTCTATTGGCAACCACAAAAGCAGCTTTATCGGAAGAGATTCCCGGCTCCTGCTTTATTAGGCCCAGCACATCTGAAATAAGGTGTTTCGAACTTGCGACCCCAAAAGAATCAAGGCTTGATTTAATTGTATTTATAAGAGCCGCTTCTTCGTCAGCTTTACCGGTAGTATCAGCTCCTATATTAATTATTTTTGCAGTCAGCTGATTGTTGAGGCGTTCACCAATTTCTAAGGTAATAGTTTCACCTATATCAGCTGAAAATCCTTCAGGGATATTTGCAGTAAAAGAAGACCCATCCAGCAGCCTTATTAATAGCAGGCCATTTTCCATGGATTGCACTCTCCCTCTTAATATATCCCCTGCATTCAGGTTTTCCAGAGAGGCCTTTGTAAATATCTGAAAAATCTGCTGAGATACAGCCGGGTTCACATTGATTGTATCCATTTAATCACCTGACTTTGCTTGCTTTATACAAAACTTCGTGTAAAGCTCCTTCTGTGAATGGGACAAAGTCCTTTTTCCTTTATAGCAGCAATATGTTCCCTGGTTCCGTAGCCTTTGTGTTTGGCAAATCCGTAGCCCGGATATTTTTCATCCAGCTTTTCCATAATCCTGTCCCTTGTAACTTTGGCTAAGATGGAGGCTGCAGCAACCGAAATGGAATTCTGATCAGCTTTTGGTACAGCTCTTTGAGGTATGTCTACTTTTATTTCAACCGCATCAGCTATAAGAAAATCCGGCCGGGTTTTCATACAGTTTACAGCCAGTTCCATAGCTTTTTTTGTGGCCTCATAGATATTAATATCATCAATGATGTAATTTTCAACAATACCAATTCCGTACGAAATTGCCTCAGCCTTTATCCGGGTATAAAGCTGATCACGGACTGTCGCTGACAGTTTTTTTGAATCATTCAGCTTATGTAATAAACAACCTTTAGGTAAAATGACACAGGCTGCAACAACCGGCCCTGCCAGCGGTCCTCTGCCGGCTTCATCAATACCACCTATAAAACAGTAGCCTTTATCATAGGCTTCAAGCTCCATTGATGACATTGCCAAAAGCCGTTCTTCTTCCTTTTTTATTAATTCAAGCCGCTTATAATATTTATCGGCAAGTTTCTTTACAGGCTCCCCATATTCTTCCGATAATGAAATCAGCCATCTATAGGCATCATCTATTTCCATTGTATCAGCCTTTTCTTTCAGGCTTTTAAGAGTGGGTCTCTTCATGATTTGCCTCCTCGGGTGGTGTTTCCAGTGTGATTTTTCCTATTTTCCCGCCCCTGAATTCATCAAGTACAATAGCAGCGATTCTGTTAAAGTCGATTTCGCCTCCGGAAATCAGACAGCCGCGTCTTTTACCGGCCTCCTCTAAAAGCTCGAAACCTTTCTTGTCTTCCAGATTTTCCAGCCTATACCTAGCCTTAATTTTCTCGGGATATAAAACGGCCAGATTTTCCATTAATTTTGCTGCAAGCTCTGTGGTATCCATTATTTCATCTTTAATAGCTCCGGTAAAAGCAAGATTCAGGCCTGTCAGCTTGTCCTCAAATTTAGGCCATAAAATTCCGGGGGTATCCAATAACATGATTTCCGGATTAATCCGAACCCATTGTTGTGTTCTGGTTACACCGGGTTTGTCTCCGGTTTCTGCACTGGCTTTTCCGGCAATTTTATTTATAAAAGCCGACTTTCCCACATTGGGGATACCTACAACCATAGTCTTTATAGGTCTTTGCAAACGCCCTCTGGCTTGAGCTGCTTCCAGTTTCTTTCTAGTAAGCTGTTTCAGCTTTCCCTTAAGCTCACCCAGGCCCATGCCTGATATAGCGTTTGTGTAAATAACACTGATACCCTGCTTAGAAAAATAATTTTTCCATTTATTGTTTAGCTGGGAATCTGACAAATCACTTTTATTGAGAGCTATAATCCTGGGTTTATCCCGCACTATTGAATCAATTTCCGGGTTTCTGCTGGATTGAGGAATCCGGGCATCCAATAGTTCAATAACAACATCAACCAATTTAAGATGCTCCGATATAACTCGTTTTGTTTTAGCCATATGTCCAGGAAACCATTGAATTATCATTTGTTTATCACTCCATATTTCTATTGGGCAAGCATTAACTCTATTGTATCCTAAAATTTAAGAAAACAGTAGCTGACGTTTACTGCACTAAGTGTATAAATATTATTTCATGCACTTAAAGGACAGTCCGTGAGCGCGAAGAATCTTTTGCGTTAATGTGTAAGATCCTTCGACTCCGCTACGCTTCGCTCAGGATGACATTTTCGACTACTGCGCCCAAGACGACATTCTCTGTATAATTCTGAGCGTTAACCAAGAATTTTTAACAATCTCTAACCGTAACAGGTGCTGCCTTATGTTTTTTCTGATACAAAAAGAGGACCTTTTAAGTCCTCTCTTGTTCTTGTTATTAATCTTTTGAAGCTCCGATATCTTCTCTGACTCTTGCTCTCTTACCAACCCGATCACGCAGATAATAGAGTTTCGCTCTTCTTATCTTACCTCTTCTGATAATCTCAAATGAGTCAACTTTGGGGGAATGAACCGGGAATACCCTTTCAACGCCTATACCAAAGGAAAGCCTCCTAACGGTAACTGTTCTTCTGATACCGCCGCCATGCATGGCAATGATGGTTCCTTCAAACGCTTGTATTCTCTCACGATTTCCTTCCTTAACCTTAACATTGACTTTTACATAGTCACCAATCTTAAGGTTTGGCAGGTTTTTCTTCATACCTTCCTGTTCAATTGCACGGATGATATCCATTGTGTTTTCCTCCTAATCATAGAGCGTTCTTATCTGTTTCGTATATTATTATAAACACTGCAGACAGCGGACCACTCTTTATTCACGCCGTAATATTATAGCATGGAGTTTTTGAATTGTAAACCACATTCGTAAAAATGTTAATTTGGCTTTAACCAGATTTTTATAAAAAATTATTGACTAACGATAATTTTAAGTTATAATTAAGATGAAATTATCGTTTAACAATAATTTGAAGGAAATATGAAACACAAATCATTTTATATCATTCTCGGCTGTGAGGCAATAATCTGTATAATGCTGCAGCTTGCCAGAGAAGCCTTGCCGCAGTTTTTTTCCACTGTAATAGCATTCCCATTTGAACAGATTGGAATTCTTTTGCGAATACTCTCCCTGTCCGGCAGTACAGGTAATTTCATATCTATTGTTATTTACACTTCTTTATGCCTGATACCGGTATTGGTTTTTTTTCTGCTTAAGAAAAAGCGCAGCCTGTATCCGGAGGATGCGCTATTGGCAGTATTTAGTGCAGTGCTCTTTGCTGTTCTATATTTTATGATTAACCCAGGTTTACTTGGCGAATACTTTGGAACCGGAATAGGTCACAGCGCTGGTAAGGCTTTACTTGGAGGAATAGCCTATTCTGTTTTAACCGGCTATATTTTAATTCGGGTATTAAGGCTGTTTTTTTCTGCTGATACAAATAGCCTTCAAAAATATCTTATGATTTTGCTTTATATCGTAAATATTTTTATTGTACTTTTTGTTTTCGCAGTTCAATTTAGTAATCTTCTGGATTCCTTCGAGCAGCTTCGTGCCGGCAATACAGGAAACGAACACCGGCTTGGAATAAGTTATGTTTTCCTCGTCTTTAAATATATCGTAGATGCTATGCCCAATTTTTTAATTATACCAGTAGTATTCAGCGGGCAAAACCTTCTTCATGAGCTTTCGGCCGACCGCTATTCAGAGCAGACGGTGTTTTGCGCCGAAAAACTATCCCGCAAATGCGGGCTGGCTCTCGTTATAACAGCACTTTCCAATGTCGGATATAACCTTTTGCAGCTTGTGTTCATTAATAAGTTGTCGGTTGCCAACAGTACAGTTCGGATACCTGTCTTTTCAATTGTATTTCTGCTGGCAGCTCTGCTTTTTGCACAGTATATCAAGGAAAACAAGCAGCTTAAGGAAGATAACGATATGATCATCTGAGGAGGACATTATGGCAATTAAAGTTCATCTTGAAGATATACTCAAGGAAAGGGGTATGACTTCCAAAGAGTTATGCGCTCTTATTGGAATTACTGAGGCTAACCTGTCAATCTTAAGAAGCGGCAAAGCAAAAGGAGTCCGTTTCAGTACAATAAATAAAATCTGTTATTACCTTTCTTGCGATGTGGGGGATATTTTAAAATTCGATGGTAATTTGGAGGATAATGATGATTAAGAAAATACTAGCAACATTTCTGGCTGTTTTTATATTATTTTCAATAACGGGCTGTCAGCTGGCCATTGAGGATAAAGGCGAAATAAAAAGCAAAGACAGGCTGATTGGTGTTTTCGTAACAGAAGAGCATCTGGATCTATTTGATATGGAAGAATTTTTTAAAGACAATGCTCACAAGCTGTTCAATGGCAGTTCAACCAACATGGATTATAACAACAAAAAGTATCAAAAGCGCTTATATGCAACACTAGTTACTCAGCTACTTACAAGCCAGGATGGAGATACTTTTGAAACAAAAGAGTACGTTTTTGAAGGTGTTGATGGAATTTCATATTTTGCTGCAACAGTCCCGGCCACAGAAAATGAGATCAGCTATATTACTTCAGGCTCAGATGATGCAATCAGTGATGGACATATTGGCATTATCGAAAGTGATAATGAAGATAAGATTACTCTAGAGGGTACAATTTATGTTTCTGCTGCCAGAGCCGGTAAGATCCATCACTTTAACCCCGTTTACCAGAGCCCGGGCGGCAGTGTTTACGCTCTTTCCGGAAACAGTGCTATGCTTGGCGGGCTTCAGGACGAAGGCTCGATATTCTCTACAACACTTGACGAAACAACAACTGTAACTGAAAACGGAAAAAGCAAGTCTGTAAGTAACTCTGTCAAGATATCGATAGCTACTTTGTTGCCCCCGGAAAAAATAACTGTTTTGCAGATGGATAAGGACAGTAACATTATATCCCGGATGGAATATTCACCGGGGAAGCTGCCTGATACCATCACTCCTGCAGATAATACAGAGTATATTATAGCAGAAAGCCACAGTTTTAATCTGGAGGGCAAAGCTGCTGTTTCACGCTCCATTTATGACAGAAAAGCTGAAACACTGGATACGTTCTATTGCCGGGATGATGGTATCTGTGTAAAACAGTGGACAAACCTTGACTGGAATAAAAATTGATTCTGTAAATGTAAGAGCTTTCAACAATAATACATTTATATCAGCATTGACCCTACTTAATTTATAAAATATACTAATTGAAAACTCATGTGGTTTCATATTATCATTAATCATGGTATGATTTAATTTCAGCAGGTAAATAAGCACTGAAAGGAGCAGTACTATGATAAATAGATTAAAAGTCGGTATCGTTGGTGGTACCGGCATGGTAGGACAAAGGTTTGTAGCCCTCCTTGAAAACCATCCCTGGTTTGAAGTAACTTCTATTGCGGCAAGCGCAAATTCAGCCGGAAAAACATACGAGGAAGCAACCGCTGGCAGATGGAAACTCACAACTTCTATGCCCGATTCCGTTAAAAATATTATTGTAAAAGACGCCTCTCAAGTAGAAGATGTCGCATCAGATGTTGATTTTATTTTCTGTGCGGTAGACATGAAGAAAGATGAGATTAAGGCTTTGGAAGAGGCTTACGCCAAGACAGGAACTCCAGTGGTATCAAATAACTCAGCTCATCGCTGGACTTTGGACGTACCTATGGTTATCCCAGAAATCAATCCAGGACACCTCGAGGTGATTAAATACCAAAGAAAGCGCCTGGGAACATCAACAGGCTTTATTGCCGTAAAACCCAACTGCTCCATACAAAGCTATGTTCCGGCTCTCCATGCCCTTAAGGAATTTGAGCCAACTAATGTTGTTGCTTGTACTTATCAAGCTATTTCCGGTGCAGGTAAATCATTTAATGACTGGCCTGAAATGATAGACAATGTTATCCCCTATATTGGCGGCGAAGAAGAGAAAAGTGAGCAGGAGCCTTTGAGAATCTGGGGTAAGATAGAAAACGGTGCTATTATCAAAGCTGACTCCCCTGTTATAACAACTCAATGCATCCGTGTTCCCGTTACCGATGGACATATGGCTGCTACTTTCGTAAGTTTTAAGAATAAACCAGCCAAAGATGAGATTATTTCACTTTGGAGAAACTTTAGAGGCATTCCTCAGGAGCTTAACCTCCCCTCTGCCCCTAAACAGTTTATTACCTACTTTGAAGAGGATAACAGACCTCAGACAAAACTGGACCGTGACATTGAGAACGGTATGGGTGTAAGCATCGGCAGACTGCGGGAGGATATCCTGTACGATTACAAGTTTGTAAGCCTGTCCCACAATACCATCAGAGGCGCAGCAGGCGGAGCAGTTCTCATTGCAGAGCTGTTAAAGGCTGAAGGTTACATTACCAAAAAGTAAAGAAAAACACGACAGTATAATACGATTTCTTTGTTACTACAAAATGGGTTGTCTTAAAATTTACTATATTTTAGGCAGCCCTTTTATATATTATTAACGTGCCTGTAGCAAGCTGATAGAAAAGACAGATCAATTGAGCTTAATAACAGTAACAAAAAAGCAGGTGGCGGTCTTTTTTACCCGTCCTGCTTTTTTGTTTTGCTAGATTATCTCGACAACAACCCTCTTTTTTTCCTTGATAGCCGCTGCCTTCATTACAACCCGTATAGCTTTGGC
>DUNT01000102.1 GCA_012839205.1 Clostridiaceae bacterium | reverse complement strand
TCCAGGCTTCTGCCGGTAAACTCTACAAGGTTTTGAAGGGCCTTAATCATAGTTAGAGTGCTGCCTGCACGGGTTCCATCACTGACCAGCTTAGCATCACCGTCTGTTACTCTGACTTTATTTACACCAAGATAATACTCTCCGTCAGGCAACCCTGTAGCGGTTATACTGTCTGTAACGGCTACAACTCTGTCAAGCCCTTTGGTTCTTATAAGAAACCTTACAACTGCGGGATGTAAATGCCTTCCGTCACATATAGCTTCACAGAAAATATCGCTTTCCAGAGCAGCTCCGGTTATTGCAGGAAAATGCTGATGCATGAGCTTCATTCCGTTGAATGTATGGGTTACACAGGTGGCACCATTGTTTATTGCCGCCATTGAAGTATCATAATCAGCACCGGAATGTCCGATTGCAACTACTATTCCCAGCTTACTCATCTCCTTGATAAGCTCTGGTACACCTTCAACTTCCGGAGAAACAGTGATAAATTTTAATGTTCCCTCAGCCGCATCATAATATTTTTTGAATAAGTCAGACTCGCCTTTTCTAAGAAGATGTTCAGCCATAGAGCCTCTATACTGTGGATCCAAAAAGGGACCTTCCAAATGTATTCCCAATAATCGAGCCCCTTTGACACCGTTATCAGGTTCATTAATTGCAGCTTTAATCTGTTCGATACACCAAAGTGTGTTTTTTTCAGTATCAGTTACAATTGATGCAAACCAGCCGGTTGTGCCCTGTGCGGCGAAGAAACTGCTTATTTTTGCAATGTCTTGAGTTTTTGCATGATTGATGTCTACACCGTTTGCCCCGTGGGTGTGTATGTCAATAAAACCTGGGATAACACGCCTTTCTGAAGCATCTAATTCAGGGAGACCCTGTGGGTTATCATCGTTCAAAGAAGCTATTTTACCTTTTTTTATAGTCAGATTAGCCTTCTTAAAGGTATCGTCTAAAAAAATGTAACCGTTTTTTATATATAAATCCATATACTCTCCTTCTCAATACATGATTAATATTAATATAATCTCATATTCAGTATTGCATATTTGGTAATATAAAATAGCTAATACCAACCAACTTTTGCGATAGAATAGAATAAATTATTCTGTATTGCCAACTTAATCATGGCCAGGGGATTTAGGCCACATTACTTGTGCTTTATAATTTAATTATTACCTATACCTGACGTATATATAAGTCTGCTTAAGAACATTTTACTAATAATCTAATAAGGATTAAACTATGGGTATAACGTAAATACTATTAAAATAAAAAAATAATAATAGGAGATCATATGAAAAAAGACTTTAAAATTTACTGGACATTGTTTACCTCCACCTTTTATTTGAGCGCTTTTACTTTTGGAGGAGGATTTGTAATTGTTCCATTAATGAAAAAAAAATTTGTTGATGATCTTAATTGGATAGAAGAGAAGGAAATGCTGGATTTAACAGCAATTTCACAATCATCGCCTGGTGCAATAGCGGTTAATGCTTCAATTCTAATCGGTTACCGTATTGCCGGTTTTTTAGGATCATTAGTTTCTATCATAGGGACAATATTGCCACCACTAATTATCCTGTCAATTGTTTCAATTTTCTATACCAAATTTAGAGATAATGCTGCGATCAACGCCTTGCTTAAAGGTATGCAGGCGGGTGTGGCAGCTGTGATTGCAGATGTAGTGATTAGCCTGGGAAACAGTGTTATTAAAGGAAAGAATTTTATATCGGCTATTGTTATGATAGGTGCTTTTATTGCTACTTATTTTTTTAAGGTCAACGTTATATATATTATTTTAGCTTGCGGTTTGATAGGAGCTATTTCCGCTTATTTCAGAAAAAAATCAGACAGGAGTACGAATATAGAATGATTTATATAAAGTTATTCTGGAGCTTTTTTCAAATAGGATTATTTAGTATTGGCGGCGGGTATGCTGCGATCCCGTTAATACAGAATCAAGTTGTGGAACAAAATAAATGGCTGAGAATGACAGAATTTGTAGACTTAATTACCATTGCAGAAATGACACCCGGACCAATTGCTATAAATTCTTCCACTTTTGTGGGTACCCGGATTGCTGGTGTTGGAGGTGCAATAATAAGCACTTTTGGCTGTGTATTGCCATCCCTGATTATTGTATTAACACTTGCCTATTTCTATTATAAGTATAATAAATTAACTGTTGTTCAAGGGATCTTAGGCGGTCTGCGGCCAGCAGTTGTATCCCTTATTGCTTCGGCAGGGTTGGGCATTACAATTCTGGCGCTTTGGGGAGATAGTGCAGCGACCTTTAATCTTTCAGATATAAACCCTATAGCTGCAGGTCTTTTTATAATAAGTTTTATTATCATGAGAAAGTTTAAACCTAACCCTATACTTGTTATGGTTGGTTCGGGTATTGCAGGGCTGCTATTCTATATTTAGACATTATGAATTAAAGGTGTTATCATTTCTATTCAATTCTCTTATCATGAACTATTTTTGACATCAGCATAAAAAAATATTACATGGCAAAATACGGGGCATACTACCTTTATAGTTTTTTTTGTTCTGCTGAAAACAATAGAACAGAATGGAACGGGAGAAAAGGAGTAGTAAAAAGTATGAAATCGAGTGTACTGATAGTACATGGAGGTGCCCCCACTGCAGTTATTAATTCTTCATTATATGGTGTGATTACAGAGGCAAAAAAATATAGTGATATTGATAAAGTCTACGCAGCTTTAGGTGGTTCAAAAGGAGTTCTGGACGAGAATTTCTTAGATCTTAAAAGTATAGACGAAAAAAGCCTGCAACTGCTTCTGGAAACTCCAGCATCTGCTATAGGCACTTCCAGGTATGAATTAGAGGCATCTGACTATGCGAAGATGGCTGAAATAATTAAACGTAATAACATTAAGTATGTGTTATTCAACGGGGGTAATGGTTCAATGGATACCTGCGGCAAGATTTATAATGCCCTGGGTAATAGCGGTATAAATGTCGTTGGGATTCCAAAGACTATAGATAATGATATTTCAATAACCGACCATGCTCCGGGCTTTGGCAGTGCCGCCCGCTATATTGCTGAGACTGTGAATGAAGTGGCTCAGGATGTTAAGTCGCTTCCTATACACGTATGTGTTATTGAGGCCTTAGGGAGAAACGCAGGTTGGATAACTGCCGCTTCAGCCCTGGCCAGAAAAAAAGAAGGTGATGCCCCTCACCTTATTTACTTGCCTGAAAGACCTTTTGATGAGGAGAAATTCCTTGATGATGTAAAAAGGTTGTATGACAAGCTGGGCGGTGTTGTGGTTGTTGTAAGTGAAGGACTTAAGAATAAAGATGGGAAACCAATCGTGGAGCCAATTTTTGAGGTTGGAAGATCGGTTTATTATGGCGATGTAAGCTCCCACCTATCTAATCTGGTAATAAAACGTTTGGGGATAAAGGCCAGGAATGAAAAACCCGGTATTTGTGGCAGAGCATCTATTGCATTCCAGTCAACAGTGGACAGAGATGAAGCTGTTCTGGCCGGAAGCACAGCCATGAAAGCCGCATATGAAGGCAATACAGGTGTTATGGTAGGTTTTGAACGTATACCGGGAGACAAATACCAGATAAAAACCATATTGATTCCAATAAGCCAGGTAATGCTTCATGAAAGGGTAATGCCTGAAAACTTTATCAGCCAGCGGGGAAACGATGTGACACAAGAGTTTATAAAGTGGTGTAAACCTCTGCTGGGGCAGGGATTAAAAGAATTTATAAGTTTTTTATAAAATGGAGGAATATAAATTGAAATTTATTTTTCTTAATCTGAAACGTTTTGATATTCCAAAGGAATTAGGCGGAGTTAACGGTATTGCACCTATAAAAGAGTGGGGAAGTTATATTGTTCAAAATACGCAGGAACAACTTAAAAAGTATGACCAGAGTGAAGTTGAATTTGTTATGTTTTTTCCTGAGGCGCACTTAATCAGTGCAATAAATGCATTAAGTGAAGATAGCCCGGTAAGGATTGGCTGCCAGGGTGTATTTCGCGATGATACTGAAACAGGCGGCAATTTTGGAGCTTTTACAACAAACAGAACGGCTAACGCTGTAAAAGCCATAGGCTGCGGAGGCACAATAATAGGGCATTGTGAGGAGCGGCGGGACAAGCTGGGTATTATGGCCGAGGCAGGAGTAAGTGATACAGATGCAGTAAACCGCCTGCTTAATCAGGAAATCAAATGTGCTGTGAAGGCCGGATTAAAGGTTCTTTACTGTATAGGTGAAACAGCTGAAGAACAGAAGGATTGGCAGAATACATTAAGAAAGCAGCTGGAAATTGGTCTTGACGGAGTGGATAAGAATAGTGTAGCCATTGCCTACGAGCCTGTATGGGCAATCGGCCCCGGCAAAACGCCGCCAGACAAAGATTATATACAAATGGTCGGGCGTTTTGTAAAGGAAGTTACAGGTGGAGCTCCTGTTGTTTATGGCGGAGGGTTAAAATCCGATAACGCCCAAATGCTTGCATCTATCCCTGAGATTGACGGCGGGCTTATAGCATTAACCAGATTCAGCGGTGAAATAGGATATTATCCTGAGGAGTATTTAGAAATAATACAAAAGTATATGAAAAATTAATACAGAAGGGAAGTATGGATATGAAATTGTCTTTTGAATATGGTCATGGCACAATGGATGCAATTTTACCGGATTATACAGATGTATTTGTTCCTGGGGAAACAGTGCCGGATCCTCCTTATCTTGAGGATGTCTATACGGCCACAAGAGAATCTGTTTTAAACCCCATAGGAATGGAGCCATTGTCAGAGCTGGCTAAAAAAGGCTCGAAAGTTACTATTATTTTTCCCGACAGAGTAAAAGGAGGAGAGCAGGAAACTTCACATCGTAAAGTTGCAATTCCAATTATTCTTGATGAGCTTTATAAAGCCGGGGTAGAGAAAAAAGATATTTTATTAATATGTTCAAATGGATTACACAGTAAGAATACCAGGCAAGAGATTCTTAGTATTCTGGGAGAAGATATTTTTAACCAGTTCTGGTATACCAAACAGATACTTAATCATGACAGTGAAGATTATGAGAACCTTGTTGATTTGGGCATAACCAGACGGGGAGACCCTGTGATTATGAACAAATACGTTTATGATTCGGATGTGGCAGTATTAATTGGTCATACTCAGGGAAACCCTTATGGAGGCTATTCGGGAGGCTACAAACATTGTGCTACCGGTTTAACCCACTGGAAATCCATTGCTTCACACCATGTGCCTGAGGTTATGCACCGGGACGATTTTACTCCTGTAAGTACCGATTCGCTGATGAGAACAAAGTTTGATGAAATCGGCATGCATATGGAAGAAAAGATGGGTAAGAAATTCTTCTGCTGCGATGCGGTTTTAGATACAAAATCAAGGCAGATTGCTATATTCAGCGGTTATGCCAAAGAAATGCAGCCTATATCCTGGGAGGTGGCTGATAAACGCACCTATGTCCATTGGGCAGAAAAGAAATATGATGTTATGGTTTTTGGTATGCCTCAATTCTTTCATTATGCAGATGGAATGGGTACTAATCCCATCATGATGATGCAGGCTCTCTCAGCGCAGGTAATACGCCATAAAAGAGTTATGAAGGATAACTGCGTAATTATATGTTCATCTATTTGTAACGGCTATTTTCATGATGAGAAATTCACCGGATACCGTAAAGTCTTCGAAATGTTCCAGAAGGACTATATGAACACCCTTGCCGATATGGAGAGATACGGCGAAATGTTTGCCACCAATGAGGAATATATCAGAAACTACCGTTTTGGTAACGGATTCCACCCATTCCATTCCTTCTCCATGATAAGCTGCGGCCATATTGCTGAAATGAATACTGCAGCTATTTATATTGTTGGTGCCCAGGAACCGGGAATTGCACGGGCAATGGGACTAAAAACCAGAGCCACATTTGAAGAAGCCCTTGAGGACGCAATGAAAAAATATGTCGGTTCCAAGCCTAGTATTCTGGCACTGCCAAGAACATTTAAGTTAAGCTCAGTGCATCTTTGCATGAAGGATGAGGAAAAGGGCAATTACGGCATTGACAATTGCCATGCGAAATACAACATGGTGCCGATAGAATAAGAAAATTGCCTTGTCACCACGGCAGCAACTTTCTTGATATTGGCAGGCTCATAATTAGAAATAATGCGTAACAAGTTGGTGCCTGCAGAGTGAGTCAAATGCGCCGCTTAAGTGAATCCATCAATTGGGAGGTGAGAGGTGCGAGGCCATCACTCACATCACGTTATTGTCATCCTGAGCGCAGCGGTAGCGGAGTCGAAGGATCTTTCTGCGTTAAACAGTGGAGCGGCTGTAGACTGCTGCGATTTAGCGCTCCATCTCCAACATCCGGTTTCTAGTCGCGCTCGCTCCGCAATCCGTGCTCCGCTTTAAATCGCAGCAGCCACGCCGCTTT
>DUNT01000101.1 GCA_012839205.1 Clostridiaceae bacterium | reverse complement strand
CCTCCCACCTCTCACCTCCCACCTCTCACCTCCCACCTCTCATTTCTCACTTCTATTCTTGCACCTTATTTTTCTCTTCGCAATATGATAATAGTGCAAATAAAGAACGCCTCTGTTTGGAGGTTGTTTCCAAAGAGGGGGGCAACTATGTCAAATAACATTGTTGATATTCAGAATGTTGGAATGAAATATCAATCCATAAACGGTGAGATAAATGCAATTGAGAATATCAGCTTTTCTGTTGAGAAAGGAAGTTTCGTAAGTCTGGTGGGTCCCAGCGGCTGCGGAAAATCCACCCTGCTTTCTATTATTTCAGGTTTGTTGAAGCCATCTTCCGGCAAGGTTTTTATAGAAGGTGAAGAGGTGATTAAAACCTCTGACAAGGTAGGCTATATGCTTCAGAAAGATTATCTTTTTGATTGGCGGAGCATCTATCAAAATGTAATCCTGGGTTTAGAAATAAGAAAAATTCTGACCCCTGAAAATAAAGAATTTGCCCTTAATCTTTTAAAGACTTATGGACTTTATGATTTTAAAGACAAATACCCCAGTCAGCTGTCGGGGGGAATGCGGCAGCGGGCTGCTCTAATCAGAACCCTCGCTGTTAAGCCAGAAATACTTCTATTGGATGAAGCCTTTTCGGCATTGGACTCTCAAACACGTCTGGCTGTTACCGAGGACATCTATAGTATTATGAAAAGCGAAAATAAAACAGCAATTATGGTTACTCATGATATATCGGAGAGCATCAGCATGTCAGACAGGGTAGTTGTGCTCTCAAAGCGTCCTGCTGTTATCAAATACATCCATGAAATCGTGTTTGACTGTCCCAACAGAACACCGCTTAAATGTCGTGAGCACCCCAGCTTTCGCGAATACTTCAATTTAATATGGAAGGAGCTGGATGTACATGTCTAAAGCCGTTACTAATCTATCTACTGAAAGAATTGCATATTTAAAAAAAGTTAAAATTAAAAAAACTGCTGCCTGGATACTCCGGCTGTTAATCATAGTTTTGCTCTTTGCATTTTGGGAGATTGCTGCCAACTTAAAGTTCATTGACTCATTTGTAACAAGTCAACCCTCCAGGATGGTTAAAACTCTTATTAACCTTTATAAAGATGGCGATCTTTTTCTGCATATAGGTGTCACATGTCTTGAAACTGTGGCTGGTTTCGTTATAGGAACCATACTTGGAACAATAGTAGCTATAATTTTGTGGTGGTCGGAATTTACTTCCCATGTTCTTGAACCATATCTGGTAGTATTGAACAGTCTTCCAAAAGTGGCATTAGGCCCTATTTTTATCATCTGGATAGGTGCAGGCTCCGCTGCCATTATCGCTATGGCATTAGCTATTTCATTGATTGTGACTATTTTGGAAGTCTTAAACGCTTTCTTACAGACCGACCAGGATAAAATTAAACTAGTCGAAACATTTGGCGCCAATCGGTTTCAGGCATTTATTAAGGTTGTTTTTCCGTCAAACATCCCGGCTATGATAAACGCATTAAAAGTCAATGTAGGATTATCATGGGTGGGTGTAATAACAGGAGAATTCCTTGTCTCCAAAGCTGGTTTAGGATATTTGATTGTATATGGTGGGCAGGTATTCCAGCTGGATCTTGTTATGACCAGTGTAATAATCCTGGCTGCCGCTGCGGCTTTAATGTACCAAGGAGTAGTATTGCTGCAAAAATGGCTGACCGGGGAATGGTTCAATCAGCAGCCATAAACCGCGTACAAAATATTATTTAGGAGGGTAATATTATGAAAAAGATGGGGGTTATACTTTTAGCCGTACTAATGCTAACGTCTTTAATTCTCTGTTCTT
>DUNT01000100.1 GCA_012839205.1 Clostridiaceae bacterium | reverse complement strand
GAATCTTTTACTCATTCTGTCATTCTGAGCGTCAGCGAAGAATCTTTTACTCATTCTGTCATTCTGAGCGTCAGCGAAGAATCTTTGCGTTGACGAAGAAGATCCTTCGACTCCGCTACGCTTCGCTCAGGAGGACAGGGTGGGGCTACACAGCGCTCAAGGATAAAAGGGGGATGCGCTCTGCTCAGAGTCACGGTACAAGGGTAATGTGCTCTGCTCAGAGTCACGGTACAAGGGTAATGCGCCTAACTCAGGAGGACAACAGGAAACTATTCTCTCTTAGGAAAACACAGGGGCAGCCATCCTACGGCTACCCCTTCTTTGTTCTCGTTATAGAGACAGAATTAATACGCTCTTCCCCAGTAAACCATATGTTTGGCCTCTTTTTGACAGCATACACATTTATCGGAGATCTGCTCCTGCTCAAAAGGTATGCAACGGGCTGTAGCACCCATTCTGTCTTTAATGGTAATTTCGCATTCTTCATTACCACAATACATAGCTTTTATAAAGCCGGGAGTCTCATTAAGAATTCTTTCCATTTCATCCATGTTAACAGCTGTGAATGTCTTGGATTTTCTCATTTCAAGAGCTTTATTGTATAAAGCATTCTGTAAATCTTCAAGAACTTCCGGAATCTTTGTTTCCAGCTCATCCATTGATACAAAGAGTTTCTCTCTGTTAAGACGCTTAACCAGTACAACCTGATTCTTCTGGATATCTTTTGGCCCGACTTCCAGACGAAGAGGGATACCCCGCATTTCATGCTCGGAGAACTTCCAACCCGGCATTTTATCAGAATCATCAATTTTGACACGGCATATCTTAGAAAGCCTCTCTTTCAGCTCATACGCTTTTTCCAGAACACCCTCCACCTGTTGCTGAACAGGAACAATTACAAGCTGGGTAGGTGCAATTCTCGGCGGCAGAACCAGACCTGAGTCGTCTCCATGAACCATAATAATAGCACCAATAATACGGGTACTCATACCCCAGGATGTCTGATGTACATACTTTAATTGATTATCTTTATCCAGGTATTGGATTTCAAATGCCCTGGCAAAGCCGTCACCGAAATTATGTGATGTGCCTGACTGAAGTGCCTTGCCATCATGCATAAGGCTTTCAATAGTATAAGTCTCATTAGCCCCGGCGAACTTTTCTCTTTCGGTTTTTTGACCCTTTATCACCGGAATTGCCAGGACTTCTTCACAAAAAGAAGCATAGACATTTAACATTTTAATGGTTTCTTCTTGTGCCTCCTCAGCTGTTGCATGAGCGGTATGGCCTTCCTGCCATAAGAACTCAACCGAGCGGAGGAATGGACGGGTTGTTTTTTCCCATCTTACAACCGAACACCACTGGTTATATAGTTTCGGAAGATCTCTGTAGGATTGGATTATATCCTTGTAGTGGTCACAAAACAGTGTTTCTGATGTAGGACGTACACAGAGCCTTTCAGTCAGTTCTTCACTGCCGCCATGGGTTACCCAGGCCACCTCAGGGGCAAAGCCTTCAACATGATCCTTTTCCTTCTGAAGCAGACTTTCGGGGATAAACATAGGCATATACACGTTTTCGTGGCCTGTTTCCTTGAAACGTCTGTCCAGTTCCTTCTGGATCAGCTCCCAAAGGGCATAACCGTAAGGCCGGATAATCATACACCCCTTTACGCCTGAGTATTCCACCAAATCGGCCTTCTTTACAATGTCGGTATACCACCTTGCAAAGTCTTCATTCATAGAAGTAATTGCTTCGACAAATTTCTTATCCTGTGCCATAATATTTCCTCCAATTATTTTGTATTCTGAATGTTCTTTAATGATTTTTTACCTGGGACAAAATCTTTTCTATTGCCTCATCCACTGGCAAGGTAACAGCTTCACTGCTATTTCTCGGTTTAAATTCAACAAGCCCTTCCGCTGCCTTCCTTCCAATATTGATTCTTATAGGAATGCCGATAAGATCAGCATCATTAAACTTCACCCCGGCTCTCTCATTTCTGTCGTCCAGGATTACTTCCACATTTGATTCTACAAGTTTTTCATACATGTTATGAGCTATATTCATAACGGTTTCATCCAGTACATTAACCGGCACAATTATAACATGATATGGAGCAATTTCCACAGGCCATATTATGCCCTTTTCATCATTGTTTTGTTCTATTACCGATGCCATTAACCGGTTAATTCCTATGCCATAACAGCCCATAACCATTGGCCGCTCGTCTCCGGACTCATCTATATAATTGCACTTAAACTGCTCACTATATTTGGTGCCCAGCTTGAAAATATGACCTACTTCAATTCCTCTTGCAAGCGTAATGGCCTGACCACAGCGAGGACAGGAATCACCCTCGGCAATTGTTCTGATATCATGAACCTCAGTATCAAAATCCCTGCCCATATTCACATTAATCAGGTGATGGTCTGTTTCGTTAGCACCCACAATAAGGTTTTTCCCTGCTGCTACCTCATAATCAGCTATAATCCTGATTTTCAGGCCGATTGGTCCGGCAAAGCCCACCTCGGCATTTGTAGCAGTACCAACACTTTCGGCATCTGCAATTTCAAGTTCTGTACAGCCTAACACGTTTTTCAGCTTAACCTCATTTAATTCCCTGTCTCCTCTTACCATTGCCGCTACCAGCTCATCATCAGCCTTGAAAATCAAGGTTTTCGCCATTTTTGTTGGCGCACAGTCCAAAAACTCGGCCAACTCTGATATGGTGTGAATATTGGGAGTAAAAATTTTTTCTGTAGGCAGTTCTTCCTCGGTTGCCGTGTGTTCAAGCTTTGGACAACTTGCCATCTCTATATTGGCAGCATAGCCGCAAGCCTTACAGTAGGCTATCTCATCTTCGCCGATTTCGGATATAACCATGAACTCCTGAGACCCGGAACCACCCATTGCTCCCGAATCAGCTTCAACCACCTTATAATCCAGCCCCAGCCGATCAAGTATCCGTCTGTAGGCTTCATCCATTTTCTTGTATGAAATATCAAGAGCTTCCTCATCACGGTCAAAGCTATATGCGTCTTTCATTATAAATTCACGGGAACGCATTACTCCGAACCTTGGACGTATTTCGTCACGATATTTGGTTTGTATTTGGTATAGAATTATAGGCAGACTGCGATAAGAACGCACACTGTTTTTCACAGTTTCAGTGAAAATTTCTTCATGGGTAGGACCAAGGCAGAAATCCCTGTTGTTGCGGTCTTTGAGTCTGAACATCTCAGGACCAAACACCTCCCATCTCCCTGATTCACGATAACTTTCAGCAGGGAGAAGGGCAGACATCAAAAGTTCCTGTGCTCCGGCTCGGTCCATCTCTTCTCTGACAATCTGCTCAACTTTTCTTAGAGCCCGCAGCCCCAAAGGCAGAAAGGAATATATCCCGGATGCCAGTTTACGCATAATACCAGCTCTCAGCATCCATTTATGGCTCATAATCTCGGCTTCTGCCGGAACCTCTCTCAAAGTAGGTAAAAACATCTGTGAAAAATACATTACGCACCTCTTTAGCAACATATTAATTATTAATGTTCCACTATCCGGCACAATCAACAGATGCCTTTGGATAGCAGCATATTGCTTTATAAAAACAAAAAACCGTCCCAATAACTGGGACGGACATTCACAATCCGCGGTACCACCCGTATTGGTTCAATAGTATAATCCTGATACATCAGGTACTGAACCCGGCTTTTAAGTCTATATCGCGACTAACGTAAACCTCATCGGCTTTAAGTCTCAGGGGTGGGACGAAGCTGTATTACAAAAAACCTTTCACCATATGGTTTTTTCTCTTTATTGCAAACCAAGACTTCACATTCCCGTCATCGACAGAGTATTCAAATAGCAAAATTAATATATTAGTAATTATAGATATTAGCTTTCATAATGTCAAATATCTGAAGGTTTTGATAGAATAATGCGAACTACAATGTCATTTTGAAGGTCGCGCATTACCCCTAGCTGTCATCCTGAGCGCAGCGGTAGCGGAGTCGAAGGATCTTTCTGCGTTAAACTAGAAAGCGGCTGTAGACTGCTACGATTTAGCGCTCCATCTCCAACATCCAGTTTCTAGTCGCGCTCGCTCCGCAATCCATGCTCCGCTTTAAATCGTAGCAGCCACGCCGCTTAATTACGTTTGTTCAAGCTATCATCCTAAGCGCAGCAGTAGCCTTCTTTATGTCATCCTGAGCGTCAGCGAAGGATCTTAAACGTCAACGCATAAGATTCTTCATTACGCTTCGCTCCATTCAGAATGACATCTTTGTTCGCATAATTCTATCAATGTGTACCTGTACCCATATAGTCGTCTGTAGCGCGGCGGTCTGCATAATATGCAACTACATCTCCTGCCACAAGCTGCCAGCCGCCCTGATTGGTATCATAGCCTTCCAATACCCAGCCGTCCCCTGTTCTGCCCTTGTACTTAAGGGTGGGATTATCAAAGTCATCCCCGTTTATCACAGCAATATCTTTGAAATTCACCAGCACATACCCATCCTTCAAAAATAACGGAGAGTTCCTTGTAAGATTTCTTTCCTTTGATAAATCACTACCTTTAGGAACTACCAGAATATCAGACGGCAGCTGGTATTCTCCGTACCATTTCTGGGCCGAGGCAAAGGCTTTGTCTGGGTTTACCCCCGAGGGTATGTTCTGAGTGGGCCCGATAAAGGTTCTGACAGGCTCACTTAAAAGCACTTTTGTGTTTGAATAGGTAATTGCTCCGGACTGAGACAGCTTCGGAAACTCTTGGGCCCATCTTTCTTGAGTATAGCTTCCTATTCCGCCTCTTAACCCATAAATAGCCTCTGCGGTATTCTTAAAATCAGCTGGATTTATTCCTCTATATCTAAAGTCAAGTTTCATGCCGTGAGTCAGTGTGTCCTTGGGGCCTCCTACCTTTACCAGCGGATCATCTGCAGTTGAGTAATAAAGGTCTACTTCCCGCCTGTTTTTACCGTCCTTGTCCACAAATGCGAAGGTGGGGATTATCCGCACATAGTCGTCCTGGTCATAGTAATTGCCGATGGTTTTTATCTCGAACTTAATGGCATATCCCAGCTTAACAGCCCTGTCTTTGTAGCCTCTCACATCATTTTTCCACGGCATGATGGGCATAAAATAATTCTTTCTGCGGTCTAAATCCCCGTTTATATTATTAGGCCCCGTATAGAATACTTTACCCGTATGTTCAGGGCTTCCGGGAGCTTTTCTGAAAAACATTTCCCAGGAAATATCAGTGATATCTGTTACCGCAAAATCATATATACGGCCCGATACCTCCACTCTCATGCTTGTTTCCGCAACCGTATTGTGGTAGTCCAGATTAGCTTTGCTTTCTGTACTCATTACAGTATCGTTATATGCGATATTCCGTACATCCACATCGTACAGCCCTTCGTCCACCCAGGAGGGAGTGTAGAAGGTTAGCTCCGTTTCAGAGTTTGATACACCCAGGCTTTTGAGGGAATGCCAGGTACCGGCTTTTAAATATGTTCCCGACCTGTCCTTTCCTAAGTAAGTATCAAAGCCGAAACGTATTTCTCTGTCTTTTAAATATTTGGTGTAATCTTTAGTTTGGTAGCCTTTTATATCTCTGTGGGTTCCGCTGTTTGAAATGTTTACTGTAAAGGATCTGCCAAGAATCAGGCCGCTGGCGTTATCTGCTGGATTGGGCTTTTGATTGTGAGTCTTATCATCCGATATGTCTAAGCCCACACAAACCGGTGTATGAACAAAAACAGGATTTATATTATTCAAATCGAAGGTCAGAATATCCGGGTTTTGAGGGTTAAAGGAATATACCTTCTGATAGGTAATGGTGCCGGAGCTTGTGTATAAACCGTTTTTAACTTCCTCGGGTATTTTCAGGCTTGCAGCATAAAGCACATCACGGCCTGTTTTGGTTGGAGCAAGGTTGGATGAGATAAGGCCAATTTCCGAATCCATAAGTACCCTGCCGTTGATAATCAGCTTGTCATGTCTTATTATTGGAGCTGCTCCAGGTGTGGTTCCCACCACATGATAGCTGTTATGGTCATCAGAATCATGGGTTATTTCAACTTTTGGCATACTGTATGAGGAAGAAGGCTTTAGAATAACTTCTCCGCCATCCAAAGCATCGTTTGTAACTTTTGCTTCTGTTATACCATAAAGCTCAAAGCTCTTTATTTCATAGTAAGTATACGGATATGAAAAGGTAACCGTTCGATTTATTGGATTTCCTTCTTCATCAATATCCGGTACAGTTGTGCTGGTTGTATATGTACCGGTTACAGGGGCTGTATGCAGCCTGTACAAATAGCTGTCGGCTATAACCTGGACATACAGGCTTTCCCCGGAGGGTATTCCCTCAGTTACCTCAAAGGGTTCATTATCCCTTGGAGCCGCTTTTATAACTGTGCTGTTTCCGGAACTTGTGTGCTCCACAGGGTCTATATGAAGATTCTTTAGTGTAAAGTGATGTATTATGTACTTGTCTTCATAGGTCAAACCTGAGCTGGCAGGATATACAGTTCCGTCTTGAAAATATATTTTCATTCCGATTGTAACCTTGTTTCCCGCACCTGT
>DUNT01000099.1 GCA_012839205.1 Clostridiaceae bacterium | reverse complement strand
TCTTCTCAATGGCGGCAAATTTACATACTTCCATACATACACCGCACTTAATACATTTGCTTTGATCTATAAGGTAAGGCTTCTTGATTTCGCCGGAAATAGCACCTACAGGACACTTCTTTGAACAGAGGCTGCAGCCCTTACACTTATCGGCAATTATAGTATACTTAAGCATTGCCTTACAAACACCTGCAGGACATCTGTGCTCCTTAACATGTGCTTCATATTCATCACGGAAATATCTGAGTGTACTTAAAACAGGGTTGGGAGCTGTCTGACCCAGTCCGCAGAGTGCTCCTTGTTTAATGCTCTCAGCCAAAAGTTCAAGTTTTTCGATATCTCCTTCTTCTCCTTTTCCGTTTGTTATGCGGTCAAGAATCTCATACATGCGTTTAGTACCTATACGGCAAGGAGGACATTTTCCACAGGATTCGTCAACTGTAAATTCCAGGAAGAACTTAGCTATGTCAACCATACAGTTGTCTTCGTCCATAATAATCATTCCACCCGAACCCATCATGGACCCCAGTTTAATCAGGTTATCATAATCAATGGGTGTATCTATATAATCAGCGGGAATACATCCGCCGGAAGGCCCGCCGGTTTGTGCAGCTTTGAACTTTTTACCCTTGGGTATACCTCCTCCGATGTCGTATACAACTTCCCTAAGGGTAGTTCCCATGGGTATTTCTACAAGACCGGTATTATTAATCTTACCGCCTATAGCAAATACCTTGGTACCCTTGCTCTTTTCGGTACCGATGTTGTTAAACCAATCAGCACCTTTTAGGAGAATAACGGGAATATTCGCATAACTCTCAACATTGTTGAGTATGGTAGGTTTGCCCCAAAGTCCTTTTACTGCTGGAAAAGGAGGACGGGTTCTTGGTTCACCGCGATGCCCCTCAATTGATGTCATAAGTGCTGTTTCCTCACCGCAAACAAATGCACCTGCACCAAGGCGAATATCCAGATCAAAGGAGAAATCAGTACCAAATATATTTTTGCCCAAAAGACCATACTCACGCGCCTGATTTATTGCAATCTGCAAACGTTGAACGGCAATGGGATATTCGGCTCTTACATAAATATAGCCCTGGTTAGAACCAATTGCATAGCCGGCGATAGCCATTGCCTCTATCAATGTATGAGGATCACCTTCAAGAATTGAACGATCCATAAATGCTCCCGGATCTCCCTCGTCAGCATTACAGCAAACATATTTCTGATCATTTACCTGGTCAGCCGCGAATTGCCATTTCAAACCAGTGGGGAATCCTCCGCCACCGCGTCCGCGTAGATTCGACTTTTTGATTTCATCAATAACCTGCTGAGGTGTCATCTCAGTAAGAGCTTTTGCCAACGCCGCATAACCGTCTTTTGCGATATATTCATCTATCACTTCAGGATTTATAACACCACAATTGCGAAGTGCTATACGGAACTGACGGGAGAAAAAGGCTACATTATCAAGAGATTTGGCAACATCCTCTGCGTCCTTATCGCCCAATAAAAGGTCTTTTACAATACGTCCCTTAACTAAATGTTCATTTACGATTTCTTCAACTTTATCAGGTGTAACATGGCAGTATGTAGCTCCTTCAGGATAAACCACCATAATCGGGCCCTTTTCGCAAAGGCCAAAGCATCCGGTCTTTACTATCTTGACTTCCTTTTCTATACCCTTTTCTGCCAGTGCTTTTTCTAGCCTTGCCATTATTTCGGGTGCTTTGGAAGCTGTACATCCGGTTCCATTACAAATCAAAACATGTGATCTGTAAACCATAATCTTACCCCCCTTATCTTTCTGCCGCACCAACTGTAAATTCAGTGACGACTTTTTGGTTGACTATATGTTCAGCTACTATTCTTCTTGCCTTTTCAGCGTCCAGTTTTACATAGGTTGTTTTTTCTCCGCTGGAATCAAAAACTTCAGCAACGGGCTCTAAACGGCATATACCGATACATCCGGTCATTGATACGCTTACGTTATTAATATTTCTCTTGTTCAGTTCGTCAATAAATGCGCTCATGACAGGTTTAGCACCAGCAGCAATACCGCATGTAGCCATCCCAACAACTATTCTGACCTTATCCTCATTATCCCGTATTGACATTTCCTTTAATGTTTTATCACGAATTGCTTTTAATTCTTCAATTGACTTCATCCAGAACACCTCCATAAACTAATTTTATACCATCGAATATTGTATTTTGTATCCATTCAAGAACATTATTGTTCGTTATCGAAACTCCGTCTAAATGATGTTTTAATTCATCTGTATCCAACTCAAAATCATCGTTTGGGGAAGATAAATGAATTGTCCAGGAGATATTTGGATTTGCCATTATTAACATTTTAATAGTTTCCGGTATATCTCCTAAAGGAATCCTGTCTATATGGTTTATGTTAAATCTTGCCTTCAGGGTTGTCCCCTTACCAGGCTCCGATTTAATATCCAGCTCTCCGCCTGCCATTTTTGCTGACTGTTCCAAAAGTGGAATCCCAAGACCGACATTTCTGGTGGTTCTGCTTGTTTTAAACGGATCCGTCACTTTCCTAATGAATTCTTCATCCATACCTTTGCCGTTGTCGAGAATCTCCAGTACAAGCATCTGCGGGGTACCTTCAACACGTAAACTAATATTTATTTTATCGGCTCCCGCAACAATAGAATTTTGAATTATGTCCATTATATGTAGTGATAGATCCTTCATATTTAAACAGCTTCAGCTTCCATGTCAATATACTTTTGTATAATTCCAGGAACATCATCAGCGGAAAGTCTTCCGTATACATCCTCATTTATCATTATAACAGGAGCTAATCCGCAAGCGCCTATACATCTGCATGCATCCAGGGAGAACAACCCGTCAGACGTACATTCGCCATTCTTGATTTTCAATATCTCTGAAATCTTATCAAGAATATCACCTGCTCCTTTTACGTAACAGGCAGTTCCCAGGCAAACATTAATCTTATATTTCCCTTTGGGATTCAAGTAAAATTGTGTGTAGAACGATACCACACCATACACATCAGCCAGAGACACATTTAAACCCTCTGCAATTTTCTTCTGCACGCTCATGGGAAGATATCCGTATAGTTCCTGAGCTTCATGCAGGACTGGAATAAGCGCACCACGGGTGTCTTTGTGTTTAGCGATTATTTTTTCCAGTGCTTCTGTCTTATTATCTGTTTTGCAGCAACCGCAACTCATAGTGACAACCTCCTGTATCTTGTTGTTAGTTTATAATGCATCGCCCATTCGAAGTCTGAAAGATTTCGAATGCGCCACGAATTATTGAAAATTCAAAATGGGGTATTTCCCCAAAACCCCTGCCAACCACCAAAAAGTGGATTGTTTTTGCTATAAATAATCAATTTATAGGAATTTTGTTAATAGCTTAACAAATCCTTGTTAATTGTATCACAATAGCTTATAAATTTCAATAAAATATCTCCAGTACGTACCGGTAATTAAATTCTGAATTACACCAATTTTTTATGCTTTTTTAAGATGATGTTTTATATAATATCTAAAAAAAATCTATAATGATTCCTTATATAAAAAGGAGCTGGTAAATAACCAGCTCTTACTCTGCTATTTAGTTTTAGAAAGGACTTCTGCAAGGTTTTTGTAGGCTCTGCGAATTCCTGTGTCAGAATCATCATTAAGTTTTCTTTCGCCAATAACAAGTCCCGTGTAATTATCATTTAACATTATGAAATAACCATAGCCGTCATTCGTAGGAATAAGCTCTACCTTTACTATTTTATCAGGGTCCGGCTTTTTCATAGTATAGGTAAGCCGGACTTTGGCCTCACCAGAAGGCACCGATTCTAAATCTATTTTATCACCCATGATACCGACGGCCGCCTGATAATATTTTCTAAAACGACTCTCCTGTTCATCGCCTTCTATCTTTTGTCCGTTGAAATAGAATTCCGGTGTTGAGCCTTCTTCCTGGCTTTCATTTATAAGAAGTACATCAGTCCTGCCGTCTATCTCAATAACAAGTTTCTCTACATCAAATATAAAAGGCATATAGGCGTACAATGACACCACGTCCTTCAGCAGCAAATCAATAAAATTCAGATAGGCGGCATCCACTGTAAATACAGTATCATTACCCTCCAACTTTCCGTAGTATTCTGATTCATTCTTGTTCCCCAGTAACACTCGATATGGTTTGCCATTTAAAGTATAATCAAATACATATTTAGGTGAATCCAGGCCATAGAGGCTTAAATCCGAAGGATTTTCCTCTATGAATTCTCTGACTCTGAAGGTACTTACCCAATTCAGGAACTTAGAAAGCCCAGAAGTTTTTGCCTCCCGTTCAGGAATTGGACTGATTATAACCCAATCAGAGGAACCTTTCTTCTCTGCGGCAAAAACTTCTTCTCCTGCCCTGATGAAGGTAAGGCTTGTAACATCCTCATCAGAAAGAGCTTCTGTACCATACAGATTCTTATTCATTAAATCTAATTTCCCATATCTGAGGGTTCTGCCTTTATAGGAATCTATAGTGTATACCTCAGGTTTATCAAGCCTTTTTACATAGTAACTGTCCTGCTTGGGTGTTAAATTGCCAATCTCTATACTGACTTCCTTTCCATCTTTCGAAATGAAGGTAGTTACAAGACTATTATCAAGGCCGTAAATTGTCAGATCACCGGGATTTTCATCTATTAACCTTTTGGTCATAACAGAGGCCGCAGCCGAAACCATGTCCTCCGCCAAATCATTATCAACATTGAAATCCGGATTGACCCATATCATTTTTTTCTCGGTTACCTTTTTTGTGGTACCGTCCTCATTAGTCTCAAGGGTTTCTACATGTCTTTCTTCCTTTGTAAGAACGATTTCGCCTTCTTCCCTCGCAAGCACAATTCTTAATATATCATCCTGTTCAATTTCAATCAGCTTAATTTCGTCAGAAGAAGCAATATCTGTCGGTAATGGGTCTTCGACCCCATCATCTGGTTTATTCAGATTATTCTTTAAAAAGATGAAGGCTGTCAGGAAGACCACAAAAATGATTAATAAAGCTATGATCTTCTTCCAATTCTTCATCATAGGTGTTTCCTCCTTATCCAGACAAACACACCAAATCCGATTATCGCCATAGGCAATAAGAAGGACAGGGCAATAAAAGCAATAAACTTGGTTGATTCAGATAAGTTAATAGGCTCTGACATTAAGCTCTTGGAAGGAACTATAATTGTATCTGCCTTATCCTGCATCCAGTTTAATGTGGTTAATATATATCTGGCACCATTATAGTTTGTATTCTGCATCCAACCGTCAGATATAAAGTTTGCATTTCCTATAAGAGCAATTTTGCTTGATGATGTACCCTGGTATTCAGACAAAGCTCCCAGGAGGAATGGCCCTAAAGCAATTTCACCAGTAACCAGACTCGTGCTTTGTGCTTTGTCCGATGTCATGAACAGCGGCTGTGTTTCTATCCAGTCCTTAGCAACCTGTTTAATGCTGACACTTCGGCAATTAGGCATATACACAAACAGAGAGCCTGGGTCCAGATTCATTGTGACATCATTCTCATTTGGCTGTGGAATTATTACAGTAAATTCATTCAAATACCAGTTCTGATCACCTTCAAGGACCAGGTCGTTATTGAGGGCTAATGAATAGCGTTCAAAAACCGTATCGAAATTCGGCATCTCTTCTGCCGTGTTTTGAACATCCATCAGAAAGATTGCGTCGCCGCCTTTCTCCATAAAAGCAAGAAGATTCTCTAATTCTTTAGCAAGGAGATCGGTTTTTGGTGAAACGAAGAAAATGGTGGCAGCATCCTCCGGAACCGGGTTTGACAGAGAAAGCTCTTCTATTTCATAATTATTGGCGGTTATAGTGCTTTTCAGTTCGAAAAGATTGGTAGTAACCTCACCATGCCCTGTAGCAAAATATATTACCGGAGTATAATCAGACGTAACACTTTTTATTGCACTGGAAAAAACCTGTTCAATCTTTATACCCACCGGGTATGTGGTATAGGTACTATAATCATATTCAATCATATCATTCTGAGATACAACTTTTGAGTTTTTCCCGGATTTAACCACAATACTTCCTTCGGAAATTCCTTTAACCTGATTAGGGTCTATCTCTCTTTCAACAAATGTCGGATCTTTTTCTACATCAACAAAGCGTGTTGTAACCTTGCCGTTGCTCTTAATCTCGTATTGTTTCAGAACTTCAAGTATTTCACTTCCCTGATAGTATTTTTCTTCTGTCAGAATTATAACTTCAACCTCTTTATCCAAACCATTAAGCATTGTGATGCTGGGTTCGCTTAATGAAAATAATTGGTTTTTCGTAATATCAAATCTTATTCTGTCCCTTATTGCATCCAGACCCAATATTGCGTTAAATATAATTATAATAGCTATTACAACAGCGAACGATGCGAAAGCATATGAACCGTATTTTAAACTTCTGCTGTTTATCTTCTTCATTTTTATCACCCCTGACTCCAGCGCTTGCGTTCAATAACCCTTACAGTAAGGAAAACGAACACTGCTGCATAACTAATCATAAACACAATTGATGTTAAATCGATAATTCCCTTGTTAAAGTCCAAATAACGATCCAGAATGGAAATCCATAAAAAAGCCTTACTTAAAAAGCCGCTGAAGAAACTGGCAAGATATCCTATATTCTGAATAAGAAATATTGAAACAAGGCTAATTATGGCAGCTATAATCTGGTTTTCAGTGAGGGAAGAAGCAAAGACGCCTAAGCTGATATAAACCGCTCCTATCAAAATGTATCCGAGATATGAGCTTATTATCAGCATAATATCGGGTTTTCCCGCTATGATAACAATTAAAGGAAAGATTAATGATGCAGCCGTCATAACCAAAAATACACAGAAAGAAGCAAAATACTTCCCTAAGACAATTTCGGTTACTCGTACAGGAGATGTCAAAAGCAGAACTTCGGTACCATTTTTCTTGTCCTCAGCCATGGATCTCATGGTGAGTATAGGTATTATTAACAGCAGCAGACCGCTCATATTTGCCACAAACTCACTAATGATATCCGAGATTCCATAGCTTATAAGGCTGTTGAAAAACAGACCTAAAAGTAGCATATAAAGTCCTATAAGAACATAGGCAATGGGTGAATTGAAGTATGACCTGAAATCACGTTTCATAATAGCCAGCATACTTATATAGCCTCCTTCTCTTCATTGGTGGTCAGCTGCAGGAATATATCCTCAAGCGATAGATTAAGGGATTTAAGCTCCAGTATAGGAAAGCCTTGCTGTGCCAATTGGTTAAACAAAGGTTTTCGTACATCTTTATCCTTATCTGCTTCAACAATGTAGCTATACTCATTATCCCTGATTTTGTTGCCAGTCTCCAAATACTTAACTCCATGTATGTTAGAAATAATATTCCTTACCTTATTCTCTGGACCTTCAATAGTAACGGTGAATCTTGAAAAGTCAGTCAATGTCTTTGACAGATTATCCGGAGTGTCAATAGCGGCTATTTTCCCTTTATTAATAATAATAACCCTGTCACATACCGCACTTACTTCCGGAAGAATGTGAGAGCTCAAAATAATAGTGTGTTTTTTGCCCAAAGCCTTAATAAGATTTCTGATTTCTATAATCTGCTTGGGGTCAAGGCCTACTGTAGGCTCATCCAAAATCAGAACCTCCGGGGAGCCCACCAGTGCCTGAGCCAGGCCTACCCTCTGTTTGTAACCCTTCGACAGATTCTTAATGAGCCTGTGGCTGACATGAGTTATTTTAACAAGCTCCATAATGTCTTTCTTTTGACTTTTCCATTTTTTTAACGGTAATGCCTTCAGATTGGCACAGAAATCCAGATATTCGTTAACAGTCATGTCCAGATAAAGCGGCGGATGTTCGGGTAAATACCCTATATGCTTTTTTACCTCAACTGGGTTTTCCAAAATATCCATTCCAGCAATCTTAACAACACCGGATGTGGATGATATGAATCCGGTAAGAATATTCATAGTAGTCGATTTGCCGGCACCATTAGGACCTAAAAAACCAAGAATCTCGCCTTTATTAACATTGAAACTTATATTGTCGACAGCTTTAATACGTCCGTACTCCTTTGTCAAGTTTTGAATTTCTATCATATAATCCCTCCCGGCATAAGTAGTACAATCACTCAAAAAAATAAGCGGGTTATGACTATATGTTGAAATCATTAAACCCGCCATGGTCAAAATCATTATTCTTATTATGCCTTAAATTAATGAACATTCTATGAACATATTGTTAACAAAAATATTGTTATTAAACGCCCATAATATTATATCCTGCATCGATGTGCAATATTTCCCCGGTCATGCCGGAGGAGAGATCGCTCAGAAGGTATACAGCTGTTTTCCCCAGATCCTCTAAGGTTACATTACGCTTAAGAGGCGCTTTTTCTTCCACCAGAGCAAGGATATCGCTGAAATTCTTTATTCCTTTGGCTGACATAGTTTTTATCGGGCCTGCTGAAATGGCATTAATGCGTATATTCTTCCCCCCCAGCTCATGGGAAGCATATCGAACACTGGCTTCCAGAGCTGCTTTTGCCACCCCCATAATATTGTATCCGGGTGATACCTTTACAGAGCCTCTATAGGTTAGTGTCAATATGCTGCCGCCTTCACTCATAAGCGCCTGCGCTCTTTTGACAGCTGCAATGAATGAATATACACTGATATCCATAGCAAGAATGAATCCGTCTTTTGACGTATTTACAAAAGTATCCTGAAGATCTTCACTCTTTGCAAAAGCAATTGCATGAACCAACCCGTGAAGCACTCCATATTTGCTTTTTATCATTGAAAAAAGAATGTCTAAATCTTCATCCGAAGATACATCGCATTTATACGCATCAATTTCTCCCATGCCAGAGGTTAACTTTTGAAGGGACTCTTTTTCTCTGTCGCCTAAATAAGTAAAAATAAGATTGGCACCCTGTGCTTTGGCGGCCTGTGCAATACCCCAGGCAATACTCCATTTATTGCGGACACCCATAATAAGGATATTCTTCCCTTTCAACAATTGAGACATATTGTAACCTCCAACTATAATCTAATATTATTATCTGATAATAAATAATATACAATAAAACTTCATTTGTTTCAAGAGCATATACTCTGGTTCAATACTCCTTCTGATAACTTAAATATACACCAAAGTGCAAATTATTATTAAATTATTTAATTATTACGTTATTATCTTATAATGCAGCTTAAACCTGCATTTCTATTAAACTTTAGCTGTTTTCTCCTGTGTAGCATAATGTTGAAAATTATCAAATAATGTCTCAAACCCGCTCTGCATGCGGTTTCTGTTGACTTACTGTAGAAGTTGTGATATTATTTGTTGTAGAAGATTGTCCTTAAAGAGGAGGCCTTTACTAATGAAAAATATCGAGAAAATACGAAGCAGATTAAACAGAGCAATAGCTTCCGGTGACAACAAAAATACTATACTGAATATCAGCAGACGTCTGGATAACCTAATAGTACAGTACATGAGAATACAGATAAAAAAAAGTGTAAATTGAGGGTGTCATATAAATTACACCCTTTTTCGTTTTTATTAGCCATTATTATGCTGAATGTTTAAAGGCTTTCCAGGAAGCGCCTTATACGAACCAGCGCCTCTCTTATATTGTCGATTGAAGTAGCATAGGTGGCTCTCACAAACCCTTCTCCACAAGCTCCAAAGGCATTTCCGGGAACCATTAATACTCTTTCCTGCATTAAGAGGCGTTCACAGAATTCATCGGAAACCAAACCGGACACACTGATATCGGGAAATACATAAAATGCTCCCACAGGCTCAAAACAGTTCAATCCGATTTTTCTGAATCCGTCAACCATTACCAGTCGTCGACGATTGTATTCTTCCTTCATACGTCTGATCTCTGGTTCACCGTTTTTCAGTGCTTCAATTGCCGCATACTGAGCCGTTGTAGGACTGCACATTATGGCATACTGATGAATCTTTTTCATCTGATCCAAGGCATCGGCATGACCACAGGCATAACCTATTCTCCAGCCTGTCATGGCAAATGCTTTCGAAAAACCATTTATTACAATGGTCTTGTCCTTCATTTCCGGAAACTGCGCAATTGATACATGTACACCCTCATAGGTCAGCTCGGCATACAGCTCGTCGGAGATTACAATAATATCTTTGTCCTTTAAAACCTCTACTATTGCTTTGTAATCTTCATAATCCATGGTGGCTCCTGTCGGGTTATTAGGATAGCCTATAATTATTGCTTTTGTTTTATCGGTTATTGCATTTATAATCTGCTCCGGCTTCAGCTTAAAACGGTCTTCAGCTTCCAGCTCAATTGTGACAGGAGTGGCCCCGGCAAACATTACACATCCTTTATAAGCAACAAAGGATGGTTCAGGCACTATAACCTCATCTCCCGGTCCGGCAAAGGTCCTGATAGCTATATCAATTGCTTCACTGCCGCCAACCGTCACCAGGATTTCATCTTTAGGATCATATTTCAAACCAAACCTGTTATTCATGTAGTTTGAGATTTCCTGACGCAACTCAATAAAACCAGCATTTGAAGAATAATGGGTCTTTCCTTTTTCGAGGGAGTATATGCCTTCCTCCCGAATAGTCCAGGGAGTCTCAAAGTCCGGCTCTCCTATACCCAGGGATATAACGTCTTCCATCTCATTTACCATGTCAAAATATTTTCTGATGCCGGACGGAGGAGTCTCTAAAATGTTCTTCTTGACCATTTTCTTTATATTCATAGTACAACTGCCTCTCTATCATCTACATAGGTTTTATTGAAAATTACACCGCTGTCTTTATATTTCTTTAACACAAAATGAGTTGCACAGCTCATTACCGAATCTATGGGAGCCAGCTTTTCGGCTACAAAGAGTGCCACTTCTTTCATTGTCCTGCCTTCAACTACAACAAACAGGTCAAATCCTCCCGATACAAGACTGCAAGCCGTTACCTGAGGATACTTATAAATCCTCTCAGCTACCTTATCAAAGCCCTGACCCCTTTGAGGTGTTACCTTCACTTCAATATAGGCAGTAACATATTGGTCATCTAGCTTTTCCCAGTCAATCAATGCATTGTAAGCAAGAATTATTCCTTTTTCGTCAAGCTCCTTCATTGCATTTTTAACTTCATCAGAGGTTGTTCCCAGCATTACCGCCATTTCTTCAACAGACAGTCTGCAATTATTCTTTAAAATACTCAGAAGTTCTTTTTTCATAAAATCAGACTCCTTTCTTTTTTACTATACCCTCTTATCATCTCATTAGAACAGTAAATTGGTTTATAGGATAGTTTTTTTATTAATAAAGCCCTGCTAATAAAAGCAGGGCTGTTAGATGCTGGCATTATTCGGAGTCCACCGTATACGGCTCTGATTTATGTACCCTGACTATCATTCTCACTGTTTTCACTATCCAATGCGTATTCTGTTTCTTTATTATCTACATAATCATCTACTTCGTTCAGGAGTCCTTGATATTTATTAAGCATATCGACTATCTGAAGTTTCATAGTCTTAATATCCCGCTTAATATCAATGATTTTTTCTCTTTCTTTTTCCAGATATGCTTCAAGTTTGTTCTTTTCCTCACTCGCTCGCTCTTTTGCCTCTTTTAAAATTGAATCAGCGGTTTCTTGCGCTGTTATTAGCGCACTGGCAATTCTCTCTTTTTCCTTTGAAAGGATTTGGCTGTTTTCGGCAGCTGACTCGTAACGAGTTTTCATTTCACGAATCTGAAGTTTTAAATTGGATATCTCATCATCCTTTTCTTTCAAACGCAAATCAAACTCATACAGTATTTTTTCAATATAGGCATTAACATCTGACTTATTGAAACCAAAGAGGGAGGTACCAAATTTCTTTTCACCTGACATAACCAACACTCCTATCAAGAATAATAATCTATAGACCCGTAAATTAAATGTACTTTTCCAGCAATGCTTTTAAATCCTTTTTTGAACGTGCTCCTATAACTCTTTCTACCTGATTGCCATCTTTAAAAGCAATCATGGTAGGGATACTCATAATATTAAACTTAGTAACCAGCGCACTTTCCTCGTCCACATTTACCTTACCTATTTTAAAGCGCCCATCACATTCCTCGGCAAGCTCATCAATAACAGGCCCGACTGCTCTGCAGGGACCGCACCAATCAGCCCAGAAATCAACAAGTACAGGAACAGAAGATTTCAAGACCAGCTCTTCAAAATTGTCACTCTTAATAGTTAAAACCTTCTCAGAAGCCATGGTGTTGTTCCTTTCTTTCGTACGTAATAGTATTGTTTTTTCTAGTTTATAATATATTTCATTTATTTACAACAAATTATTTACCCATATGTACTGATTATTTGGTTCTAATTATTATATCGGCAATTAAAAATATTACTGTAAATATTTGATTTTTAGTTTTATTTTTTATCCATTTGTGTAAAATAGAACGAACTCTTTATACTTAAAGAGATTTTATAGTATGTTTCGCACATTGCAATTTTTTACAGATAACCAGTATGATAAACCTGATAGCTTAAGACATAACAAAAAAACAGTCGTATTATACACTGCAGAAGATGGGTATATATAATGCTATAACGAGAATAACCTTTGACTTAACTATATAATGCCAAACATTAATATCTAAATGACATCGAGTTACAATGACTCGGGACCCGTTAAAGTTCCTTTGACTCAGTTTCGCTCCTTTCAGGATGCTATTGCACTTTGACTTCTGCAACGGGTAAGGCCATTATTAATCAAAAAAACTGGAGGTTGGACTAATGTATAAATATGGAAAAATAAAAGTAACAACTAAACTACCTGAAAGACTTGCAGGGCTTCGTGATATAGCAAAAAACCTTTGGTGGTCATGGAACAGTGAAGCCACTGATCTTTTCCGGGAAATAGATTTAGCTCTATGGGAAAAGCTTAACAGAAATCCTGTTCGTTTCCTTCAGGAAATCGCTTTAAAGAAACTGGAAGAAAAACTCACAGATAATGAATTTATGAATAATTACGAAAAAGTATTAAAGAGTTTTCAGAACTATTTAAACCAGGAAGACACATGGTTTAATCAAAACTACCCGGATTATAAAGATGAACATATAATCTATTTCTCGGCCGAATACGGGCTGCATGAGGTTTTGCCGGTATACTCAGGCGGCCTTGGTGTTTTATCCGGAGATCATTGTAAAACTGCCAGCGACTTGGGTTTACCTTTTACAGCAATTGGTCTTTTTTACAAGCAGGGCTATTTCGATCAGCATATAAATGCTGAAGGATGGCAGGAAACACATTTTACAACCCTAAACTATTCTCAGCTTCCTGTGTGGCCTGTTTATGACTCCAATGGACAACCTCTTACCATTTATGTTGAGTTGCCTGGCCGTGTAGTTTATGCCCGTATCTGGTGTATTAATATAGGGCGGGTAAAACTATATCTTATGGATACAGATGTGCCTGAAAATAATCAATATGACAGAGGACTAACCGACAGGCTTTACGGCGGAGACAAAGAAACCCGCATTCAACAGGAAATTCTGCTGGGTATAGGTGGAATCCGTACTTTGGATGCTTTGGGCATTAAGGGTACAGTATATCACATGAATGAAGGCCACTCAGCTTTTATGGCTCTTGAGCTTGCCCGCAAACTGGTGATGGAAAAAAACATGCCCTTCAGAGAAGCAAGAGAAATTGTCTACTCTTCATCGGTATTTACTACTCATACTCCGGTACCAGCCGGCAATGATATATTCCCGCTGGATATGATAGACCGTTACTTCAGTAATTATTGGGGACAATTGGGGCTTCAGCGCAATGAATTTATCAGTTTGGGACTCAAACCCGGCGAACCTAATGTTTTTAACATGGCGGTTCTTGCTCTGAACATGGCCGGTCGTAAAAATGGTGTCAGCAAGCTGCATGGATCTGTTTCACGCAAAATGTTTAATGCCATCTGGCCGGAGATACCAGAAGAAGAGGTTCCTATCACCCATGTCACCAATGGTATACATACCATGACTTGGTTGGCACCGGGATTCAAATATATTTTTGACAAATACCTGCCCGCCGATTGGCAAAACAGATTGTATGAACCGGCTGTATGGCAGCAGATTGATAATATTCCTGATGAAGAGATATGGAAGACCCACATTGCACTAAAAACAAAAATGATTCGTTTTATCACCGACAGGCTAAAAAAACAGTATATACAAAACGGTGTGCCTTTGCACGAGGTAAATGATCTTGACAGCATATTTGATCCACAGGCTCTCACTATAGGTTTTGCAAGACGTTTCGCCACCTATAAAAGAGCAAACCTTATTTTCAGAGACCTTGCCAGAATCGAAAAGATTCTAAACAACAAAAATATGCCGGTTCAGATAATATTCGCCGGAAAGGCTCATCCTGCCGATCATCCGGCACACCAGGTAATCAAGAATATACATGATATAGCAAAAAGCGAAGGATTCAAAGGGAAAATATTCCTGGTGGAGAACTATAACATGACGGTGGCACGCCATCTTATTCAAGGTGTTGATATATGGATGAACAATCCCCGCCGTCCGCTGGAGGCAAGCGGCACCAGCGGCCAGAAAGCATGTATAAACGGTGTAATAAACTTCAGCATTCTGGATGGTTGGTGGTGTGAAGGATATAACGGAATGAACGGCTGGATTATCGGAGATGACACACCTTTTGATAATGAGCAGCATCAGGATGATTACGACAGTAAATCTCTTTATGATACTCTTGAACACGAAATCATACCTCTTTTCTTTAATCGGGAGAATGGTATACCTGTGGGCTGGGTTAAAAGGATGAAGGAATCTATGAAATCCCTGACACCAATGTTCAGTACCCATCGCATGATTAAGGATTATACGGAGGGTTTGTACATTCCTGCTATTATCAGAAATATTAAAATCCGTGAATCCCAGTATGAATTTATCCATACCCTTTCCGACTGGAAACAATACGTGGAGCGAAGCTGGCCTCAGGTAAACATAATCGCAAATCAGGATATCCATGGTCTTGTGGATCATAACATGCTTTCCGGTCAGGAACTTAACTTAAACGTAACAGTACAGCTTGCAGCTTTAAAACCTGAAGATGTGCAGGTAGAGGTGTATTATGGACCTCTGGAGAACGATAGAATCGTTAACGCTTCAGCGGCAGAAATGAGAGTGATACGGCAGACCGATGCCTCAACCTACTTATATGAAACAACAATTTGTATCCTGGATGGCGGTGAGTACGGGTACTCTTTCAGGGTACTGCCGCATCATCCGAACCTGATGAATAAGTTCGATTTACCGCTTATTAAATGGGCGGCTTCATAATAGAATTACGGAACTATTCTTTGGGAAATATATTAGAATGGTTTTGTGCCAGATTCTTATTATCGTTTTTAGCATTAATTGACACAACAAATGCGGTATGTTATAACGAGAATGAGATGGTAATAAGGGATTACTATCTCATTCGAGTTTCAACGATTCGGGACCCGTTCGAAATCTTTGATTTCGGTAACGGGTGAGATCGTTTTAACGAGAATAAGGTGGTGGAAGGTGGTGGGTTGGGATTACCGCCTCCCCGAGTTTCAACGATTCGGGACCCGTTCGAAATCTTTGATTTCGGTAACGGGTGGTGTTGTTTAATTCTATTTACCATTTACTTTGAGTTGGCTTACAACAATAAATTTTTCATCAGGAAGTTAATAATGAAAAAGAAGCTACGAATAATTACAGTGTTATTAATTATTGCATTACTGACCCTTTGGTTGGAATTTTCGCTGGATAACCCTGCATTTGCTAACGATGAATCTAACAAGCCCAAAACCGATGCAGTTTCAGCGATGCTTTTTGATGCCCGCAGAGGTCAGATTCTTTTTTCTAAGGTTTCAGACGAAAAATCCTTTACACCTTTGGCAAGCCGTATTATGACTACCCTGATTATTCTGGAAAAGGTTGATTTAGAGGCTATGATAATAGCAAGTAAAGAAGCAGCCAATGCAGAGGGAGCAACGCTGGAACTCACAGTAGGAGAGAAATATGCCACAAGAAATCTATTGACAGCTCTTTTGCTCACAGGCTCGCCGGATGCAGCAATAACCTTAGCCGAATATGTCGGCGGAAGCCAGCAGGGTTTTGTTGGCATCATGAATGAGTATGCCGCTAATCTGGGCTTGTCAGATACCAGGTTTACGAATGTTGAAGGCAGGTATGATGAAAGCCAATATACCACCATCGATGATATTTTGATACTCATGAAATATGCCCTGTCCAACAGTAGCTTTAATAAGCTGTTTGCTACTGAAGTCAAACCTTTATATCGTGAAAATAAAACCATATTACTTAGAAATACTAATGACATGTTCTGGAGCTATCCGGACACTGACGGCGGGATTACCGCAAGCTATGATGCTGATTTTCAAAGCATTGTAACTACTGCTACAAAGAACGATATGCGGTTGGTATGTGTTTTACTGGACGTACCCACAAATAGTATGTATAACGATTCCATCAATATTTTAAACTATGGCTTTGACAACTTCTTATACAGCAATCTTGTATCTGCGGGAAGCAGCCAACAGGCTATAACAGTGGAGGGCCAGTCTTTAAATCTTATTGTTACATCCGATGTTTATTATATACATCCAAAAGGTGAGGATTATATCAAAGACGTTACCATTAATGTAGACGAAGCAAATCTTAAACTACCCATTACAAAGAATACAGTAGTGGGTATGCTGACATTTACACTTGAAGACGATATGGCTATAAATGTTGAACTGTATCCCGACAGGGAAATTCTCCCGCAAAAAACAAAGAGTCAGATTTTAAAAGAGAGGTTCCTGGAAAACCGTGAGCTGGTATATGTTATAATCGGTTTGATTGTTTTGGAGCTGATAATTGGTGCCTATAAACTATTTAACTTTATCAAAAAAAAACATATCAGTTACAAAGCAAAAAAAACTCACCGGCGCATAGGAGTCAGAAACAGAAGGTGAAAAACAGCTTACAATAATACCTGTAAGCTGTTTCTTTTATTATTTTTATTTGTACGTGCTCAAATACGCCTGTATGAATTCGTCGATTTCACCATCCATAATCTTTTGAACATTTCCATCCTCATATCCGGTACGGTGATCCTTCACCATAGTATAAGGACAGAAAACATATGATCTTATCTGATTACCCCAGGCAATTTCCTTTTGCTCGCCCTGTATCTGGTTTCGCTTTTCAGCCTGTTCTCTCTCCTTCAACTGTAAAAGTTTAGCTTTAAGCATTTTCATAGCCATTTCCCGGTTTTGAAGCTGTGATCTTTCGTTTTGGCAAGATACTATTATTCCTGTTGGAATATGGGTAATACGCACTGCCGAAGAGGTTTTATTTACATGCTGCCCTCCGGCACCGGATGCGCGGAATACATCCATTTTTAAATCATCCGGATTAATTTCGACAGTTACCGAATCATCCAATTCAGGCATCACTTCCATAGAAGCAAAAGAAGTATGTCTCCTCCCTGATGCGTCAAACGGTGATATTCTGACCAGGCGGTGGACACCTTTTTCACACCTTAAATGACCATATGCATAATCACCCGTGATTCCCACTGTCACACTTTTAATACCGGCTTCCTCACCCTCAAGCATATCTAAGACTCTAACTGCAAAACCATTTTTTTCTGCCCACCGGGTATACATCCTAAAAAGCATTTGTACCCAGTCCATTGCCTCGGTACCACCGGCTCCCGCATGCAGAGTAATTATGGCATTATTGGCATCATATTCTCCATTCATAAGGGTTTCCAGCTTAAGTTTTTCATATCGCGATTTAATATCTTCAAAGCTGGTGTTTACTTCTTCAAAAATTGTATCGTCTTTTTCATCCAAACCCAGCTCAACTAGTGTCAAAATATCCTCGCAATCCTTAAGCAGCTGCTGGTAATTCTCCAGCTTATTCTGAAGCCTTTTCGTTCGCTGCAAAACTTTTTGTGAGTTTTCGGTATCATTCCAGAATTCAGGTTCAGATGCCTTGAGTTCTAATTCATCCAGCTCTTTTTTTATGCCGGGCAGGTCAAAGTGAATCCCCCAATTCTCTTATGTTTTTTTCAAGACCTTTAAGTTCCAGTCCTTTTTGTTCCAGTTCTAACAGGCTCACATCTATCATTCCTTTCATAAATAAAGTCTGCTATATAAGTACTTTTCTTATTATACTTACAATCATAACTTTTTACAATGCTTGCATACTTTTACCCTTCACTTGTTAAATTGTTATGGCTAAACTATAATATTGATATGGAAAAAGAAGTGAATTGCATTAAATGCCAATACTATTATATTACCTGGGATAAAAACTTCCCCAAAGGCTGCCGATATTTTGGCTTTAAAGGAAAAATCATGCCTTCCCGAATGGTGAAAGAGGCAAGTGGTGAAGAATGCAAAGGCTTTTTACAAAAAATAAGGAAGCTTAAATAATTAAGCCTCCATAATTTTATCGGTGATTTTCAGCTAATTAGCAGATTCCACGATCACAGCCTCTTCCACAGCCTTTTCCGTCAAAAATTCCCGGGCAGAAGCATATAATAAGTACAATAATAATAATTAACCACCATATATTATCGCCTCCAAATATACCTCCACCGCCACAGCAGCAGTCTTGTTTGCAACAATCACCCATAGTAACACCCCATCCTGATTCAGCCTTCTTCATCTTATGCAAAAGACTATCGGGGTGACACTTTTTAGCCGTTAAATCTCTTTAGCATTCCCTCATACAGGTTTTTGTATTCTTTTGCAGAATTTTGCCATGAAAAATCCTGATTCATACATCTTCTAATAAGCTTTTCCCATTCATCTTTGTTGCGGTATATTTCAATGGCGCGGGCTACAGCATCCTTCATTTCATGGGCATTGTAATTCGCGAAGGTAAATCCGGTGCCTTCTTTTGTAAACACATTATAGGGTTTTACTGTATCCTTAAGCCCTCCCGTTTCTCTTACGACAGGAACAGTTCCATAGCGCATGGAAAACAGCTGCGAAAGGCCGCAGGGCTCATATAAAGAAGGCATAAGATACATATCGCTTGCTGCATATAAACGCTGAGCCAGCACGCCGTCATATTTTATGTTTGCAGAAACCTTGCCGGGTAGCTGGCTTTGGGCATATAAGAAGAAATCTTCATATTTCTTCTCTCCCGTACCCAATACAACAAATTGGATACCCAGATCAATCAGTTCCCACAGCATATGTTTGATTAAATCCAGCCCTTTTTGATCTACCAGACGGGATATTAATGATATCAGCGGTACATCGGGATTGGTTTCCAGACCAAGTTCCTGTTGAATCTTTTGCTTATTTACATATTTGCCGCTTAAATCATCCTGATCATAATTTACATAAAGCCGTTTATCAGTTTTCGGATTGTTAATTCTATAATCTATTCCGTTTACAATTCCGTAAAGATCATTTGAACGACGTTTTATAAGATCCTGAAGGCCTTCTCCGTAAAAGTCATATTTGATTTCTTCAGCATAAGTATGACTGACAGTGCTGATTATTGATGAATAAGAAAGACCCGCCTTCAAAAAGTTTATATTATCATAGTATTCAACCCCGTCCACATTGAAATACTTCCAGTCCAGACCCAAAAGGTCACTAAGAACATTCTTGGGAAAAACCCCCTGATATTTAAGGTTATGTATAGTAAACAATGTGTGGATATCCCGATAAAAACCACCCTCTATGTCTCTGTAATGAGCATCAAGAAGAAGACTCACCATACCAGTCTGCCAATCATTAAGATGAATGATGTCGGGTTTAAATCCTATAACGGGTAAAACCTCCAAAATGGCCTTGCAAAAGAAACTGAACCTTTCACCGTCATCATATAAGCCATATATGCCATTTCTGAAAAAGTAATACTCATTGTCTATAAAATAATATGTTATACCGTCATAATCCAGCTTGAATATACCACAATACTGCTTTCTCCAGGACAAATCAACCTGACAGCTTCCGATAAACTCCATCTTTGAGACATATTTTGTATCTATCTTGCCGTACTTAGGCAGTACCACTCTAATATCAACATCCAAGGCTTTTAGTGCCTTGGGAAGGGAACCTGCCACATCTGCCAGGCCGCCAGTCTTAATAAAAGGCTCTACTTCAGATGAAGCCAGCCATACTTTAATCTTTTCCATGGCATTTTTTCCTCCCTCACAGAATTATAGAATTTAATCCCCTTTTATTTATAGTATACCACCTAATTCCATAGAATCATCAGCAGTCTGTTACGAATAAACTAATAAATAATATTAAAAACTAAACCGGGAGGAGATGTTATATGGATAAAAAATATAAACAAGCTGATATCGTCACTAAAACCCGTGCCTATCTCACTAATGCGGCCACAGAAATCAAAGAAACCATAACTGAGGGACAAATACCTTACGCATCCGATGAAGCTGTAGAGGAAGCACGGGATTGGGTAAATAACGGAAGTCAACTCTAAACAGGGGGGCATATGCCCCCATTAATGTTTTAATTAACAAAAGTGTAATTCATACCGGAATTATTATCCCAGTTTTCTGCTGAATCCTTAAAGGCAATATTAATGTTTTTTCCGTGTTCTAAAGGAAGAACACCTTTAAAAGTACCTTCTCCCTCTTTTTTCAGTTGAATGGAGGAAACTCCTTCCCAATTCTGATTACTTCCAAATCCATACACACCTTGAACCTCCTGTGCACCACTTTTTGCAAGGAGGCCTGAATAACTTATTTCTGCCTGTGTCTCGGATAGTTTTTCAAAGGCAACTCCTGATTTTGAATATGATTGGATACCATACTTTGAAACATTATTTGTTAAATCTTCAGAATATTCTTCTTTAAAAACCTTACTGCTGTTTTTCTTCAAATTCTCCTGCTTTAGATTTTTTGCATTGTTCATCATCATATTGTCAAAAATACTCATAGCTTGAATCCTCCTTTCGACACTATATTATTTGATTTTTTCCGTATTTTATTACATGGCAATAAATCAAATACATATGTTTAAAAAGTGAAAAGAGGACTTTTCAGTCTTAACGAATAAACGCCTCTATTAGCTTCACAGCATTTTCCACATCTTTCATATCAACAATTTCGGCTGAGTTATGAACATTTCTGGTGGGAATAGCTACACCCCCTGAGGGGATTCCTCCTGCGGTGGTATGTATGCTGCCAGCATCGGTACCACCTTGAACCAGGATTTCAAACTGATGAGGAATATTATGTTCCTCTGCACATTTTATTAAGCGGTCTTTAATCTGGGGATGTGCAATAACGCTTCTGTCTTTTATCTTTATTGCAGGCCCGTCGCCAATTCTTACAGACATGGGCTTGCATTCAGGTGTATCTCCTGTTGTTGTAACATCTACGGCTAAAGCCATATCAGGCATAATCCCGTAAGCGGCTGTTCTGGCACCTCTTAGTCCCACCTCTTCTTGTGCTGTAAAGACATAATATATCTCATTTTCTGTCCTGGGCTGATTTAAAGCTATTTGCACAAGAATAGCACATCCTATTCTGTCATCCATTGATTTGGATATGATTCTTCCGTTCTGTAATATGGTTCCGGACTCAAATACAGCCATATCTCCTACACTAACAAGCCTCTCGGCATCAGCCTGCGATTTGGCCGCTATATCAATATACATTTTTTCAAGTTTAATACTCTTTATATCACCAATATTTTCTTCGTACCATACAACGCCCACAGTACCATTTTCAAAGACTACACGCTGGCCCAGAATAACAAATGGATTAATGCCTCCAACATTACTAAATCTTAAAAAACCTTTTTCATCAATATATGAGACAATAATTCCAATCTCGTCCATATGAGCAGCTAACATAATCTTCTTTCCACTGCCTTTTTTAATACATATCAGGTTTCCCAGGGCATCGGTTTTAATCTCATCAACCTTACCTTTAAGCATATCTCTTATTAAATCAGCTATTTTCTTTTCATTCCCCGAGGGGCCAAAGGTATGTGTGAGTTTATTTATTATATTAAACATTTACTTTTCCTCCTCCTTGCTCGCGATAAAGGGTAATTGATGTTGGAAGTGTCTCCAGAACTTTCTTTGCCAGCTTTATCATATTTTCAAAGTCATTAATATCCATAACAGATACAGGCGAGTGTATATATCTGCAGGGAAGTGCTATTATTGCAACCTTTACTCCTGTACCACCGGCCTGAATTCTTCCTGCATTAGTACCGCCTGAAATGGTCTTTTTGAACTGATAAGGTATACCATTCAATTTGGCAGTTTCGGTTATATGTTTAAGTAAATCCTTGTCTGCAATCACCGACCTGTCCATGATAGTTAATGCTGGACCATCACCGCAAACAGTGCTTATACCGTATTCCTTAGTATCAGGAACATCATAGCAGGTAGTACCTTCCAATACAAACGCAATATCGGGTTCTACCTGGAAGGTTGATGTTTTGGCACCTTTAAGGCCGATTTCTTCCTGTACTGTAAAGCAACCGTATATATCACTTTCATATTTGTGTTTCAAAAGCTCAATAAGAGCCGCACAACCCACTCTGTTATCCAAAGCCTTAGCCATCAGCTTATTATCCCCGAATTCTACCGGCTCATAATCGAATGCAGCCAGGTCACCGATTTCAACCATTTTCTCGGCCTGTTCCTTATCCTTGGCACCGATATCGATTGTGAGCTGTTTTTTATCTACAGTACCCTCTCGCTCTTTGGAACTTTGAAGGTGCAGGGGTTTAAATCCGATAACCCCCGGAACTTGGTCTTTTCCTATCCTCACCCGTTTCCCAGCCAATACTCTGGCTTCGATTCCTCCAATAGTACGGAATTTTAATAAACCATCCTGGTTTATAAGGGTTATTAACAGCCCAACCTCATCCATATGAGCATCCAGCATCACCTTGGGGCCATTTCCTGTTCCTTTTTTATATGTTATTAAATTGCCTAAATTATCAACATAATAATCATCAACATAATCCTTTATTTTGGAAACTATATAGTCCCTTACCGGTTTCTCCTCGCCAGATACACCATCCAGTGCTGTAAGTTTTTTTAGATTATCCAATGCTGCTTTCATTCCTTTGACCTCCCTGCGATATACCGAGCCGCCAGTCTGCCTGTGGCAACAACATCACTGACAGAAATCATTTCCACTGTTGTATGCATATATTTGGAGGGAATGGAGAGAAGTATTACCGGAATTCCTTCTCTGGCAACAGCAAGTACTGCCGCTTCTGTTCCGGTATCCCCTGCTTCCGGGTCTATTTGATAAGATATATTTTCTTCCTTAGCAAGTTTTATGCATTCCCTGGCATGCTTTCGGCTTATTATGGGACCTATGGCCACCGCTGCCCCTTTATCTAATGGAAAAGCCTCATCGCTTGGCGCATCAGGCATATCACCGTGGCAAACATCTATAACAATACCCAGATCGGCTTTTATATTATATGTGGCACAAATTGCACCAATAAGGCCAAGTTCCTCCTGAACTGTAGCCACAATATAAACATTATCATCATGCTTAATTTTCTGAAGTTCTTTTAATATTTCAATAAGGACAGCTACACCGCTTCTGTTATCCATGCTTTTTCCGGCCATTCGATTATTCAAAAGCTCCCGGGCCGGGCTGTTAAATGAAACCATATCACCGATGCTGACCAGTTCTCTGGCCTTTTCCCCGTCATAACCTATATCAATTCTCATATCTTCCATTTTGATCCCCTTGTTCTTATCCTCAGGGGGAATAAGATGTGGCGGCTTAACACCGATAACACCGAAAAGATCTTCCTTTCCGTGAACGGTTACTTCCATGGCCCCAATAACCTTGGCATCAACACCACCAACTGCTGTGAAGCGTAAAAAGCCGCTGTCCTCTATGCCTGTTACTATAAGCCCAATTTCATCGTAATGTGCTGTTACAAGAACATTTCCGGGTTTCTCGCCCTGCCCTTTTTTAAAGCCTATTACATTATAAAACGCATCTATGCTGACATCATCGCAATACTGACGAAAAAGCTCGGCAATTTCCCCGGCTGCCATATTCTCTCTTCCGGAAACAGCTCTCATATTACTGAGCTTTTTCAGTAGTTCTACGCACTCCATTTTAACACCTCGCAATTCTCTAGAAATAAATAAAACAGTACAGAGTAATATTATACCATAAGCCAGGCATAGCAAAGAATCATTGAATTGGTAGTTTTATTAAGCTATTATATGGTAAAATAGCTTTGTTAGTTTTCTCAAATAGAAAACTTTTATTAATAACCGTAATTCTTCTTATGGAACGACAGAATATCCGGGTCAATGGCCAATCAACGAATTGTTTTGTTGGGTTAGATTTACTACTTGAAGGAATTATATTATGTTATTCAGCAGCCTGATATTTCTCTTTCTGTTTTTGCCATTAGTATTGACAGGTTATTACATATTGCCGGGCACCCGGTATAAGAATATTTTTCTTTTACTTGTCAGCATATTTTTTTATGCCTGGGGCGAGCCTGTATACATCCTGTTGCTGCCCGCTTCAATTCTTATTAATTATGCATTCGGTTTTCTGATATCTAGCAGCAGCACCGGCAAAAAGCTTTTCCTTACTACCTCTATAGTATTTAATGTGGGGCTCATTGTGCTTTTCAAATATCTGCCGTTGGATTTGGACTAATATTAATATATTTTATATCAATAATGTATTTGGGAAACTCAAGCTATAACCCCTTTATATATTTTAGGTTTTAGGTGGTAAGATGAAACAGAACGAGATTAATTCTAATAAACT
>DUNT01000098.1 GCA_012839205.1 Clostridiaceae bacterium | reverse complement strand
TAACTGCAGCAAATAAAGGTACTTGAATAATACCGACAATCATGGCTACGGTTAAGAGTACAGCGAACAATCTCTTCATCTATAACACTCCTTGTAATATATTTTATTGCCGTCGCTAAGCGGCAAGATTCACATATCTCAGGAACTATCAATGTAAGTAAATCCTAGCTGCACGTAATAGTTCTCGTACATATTTAGTTCTTTCTACCCATAAACTAATAAGTCTATAGACCTATTATACAACATTTTTAATGTATTTGTCATAATATATAAAATATTGTCACAATATGTAACATAAAACTCTCATTTGAAAAAGTAGATTCCACCCCAAAAAATGAGAGAAGTGAAAAAAGTCAACTAATTCCGTATTTATCTTGTCTGAATGTCAGAGGGACGGTACAAAAAAAGAGGCTATTTTCTGTAGCCTCTTTGATTTAAATCTGCCTATTAGTATTTAACCAACCTTAGTTGTGAGGAATATGGGCAAAGTCATCTGCTCAATCTGATCTAAAAGCTCCTCAAGTTCATCCATATGACGATCCTCATCATTCAGAATTTGTATAAGAATATCCCTTGTTGCATGGTCTCTCACTTCACCCGCAAGTGCAATAGCGTCATTATATGCTTTGATTGCACCTTCCTCTGCAGCACGGTCAAATTCAATTTGTTTTGGAACATCTTTTCCAATATGTATATTACTAAGTTCGGTTACGATTGGTGTTCCACCGAGGAACAGAATCCTTCCGATAAGTTTTTCGGCATGTCTCATTTCCTCCAGTGACCGTTTCTCAAAACCTGCATGTAATTTACCGTATCCCCAGTCCTCACACATTTCCGCGTGTACGATGTACTGATTGATGGCTGCAAGCTCGTCTGCAAGCAACGCATTAAGTGTTTCAATTAGTTTTTGATTCCCTTGCATTAGTAAATCTCCTTTCTATTAATTAGTGTTAATATTCTTAGGCTTTTGACCTAACCTGTCTGTTTCATTAGCTTTTGGTGGCGCTTTCGCATCTCCCTTGAAAACTGAAAACAGTAAGCTGTTAATGATTAAATTAGTATTTAACACTTAGTTAATACCACTCTTTTACTAACTCTACCCATTAATTATATAACTTTCTTGAATTTCATACATCCTCTTTTCGCAACATCGTATTTGGTTTTTTGCCTTTGATGTATTGCCTGTTCAGTCTCTGGTCACCATTATTCAATCTCTTTACTCCCTGACATATTACCAGCATGAATAATTCTGTGCCACCTGGTATTTGAAAGATTTTTATGTTCATTACATAGACAACTGAAAACGCTGTTAAATCCAATCCAAGCCCTGTTGTTAGGGAAGTAAATCTTGTATTTAGATTTATTCAAGGAGATTTTTCAAACGGCGGATTTGTCCTAAAATTTCGCGGTATTCTGCCTCTAAAAGTTCCGGATCATCCTTTTTGGAGGGCATAGAAATTCTACTTATTACCTCCGTCAAACGAGTTTCTAACAGTAAGATTTCTTCCTCGATCTGCTCTTTTTCCCTGTCTCTGACTTTAGTCCTGCTAGCCATATATTCTTCATAGCTACCCTTGAAAGTTTTTATCTTGTGGTCTTCGATGGTCATGATCTGATTTGCTACTGAATTTATAAAGCGCCGATCATGAGAAACAAAAAGCAGGGAGTGTTCATACTCTCCCAGAACTTCTTCCACCACTTCAAGAGAGTTCAAATCCAGATAGTTTGTAGGTTCATCAAGGATCAATAGGTTAAAGTCACTACATATTATTTTTGCAAAGGAAACCTTAACCCGCTCCCCTCCGCTTAAAATCCTAACCTTCTTATATACGCTATCTCCTTTGAAAAGAAGACGGGCCAATAATATTCTGACAAAACTCTCCCCATAAACGCTTTCTGCCATAACATTGTCGAGGATACTCATATTTTCCTCTAAGATACTTAACTCCTGACTGAAATAACCAATCCTAACATTAGGAGCAATCTTTATTGGGGGCTCTTGGTTCAGGATCATTTTTAATAATGTGGTTTTTCCACACCCATTGGGACCTATTAAACCTGCCTTAACTCCTTTTTCCAGATGAAACTGAGCATTTTTAAAGATAACTTTTTCCCCAAAGCTCTTGTTAAGCTCTTTCCCTTCGATGATAACTTTGTTGTATAGTTTCTGAACATCCCCAATGTCTAACTTGATTTTTTCAATTTTTGAGGGTTTCTCTTTAACTTCCAAATGCTGAATTCTTGACTCCACATTCTTAACAGTACGATCCAAATTAGCTTTTGCTTTTTGACTACCCATCTTGTGGAGTCTAGCCTCAGAGTTACCCATCCTTCGGGGATTCTTTCGCATTGATTTTACTTTTTCTCGAGTAGATATTATGACCCTTTCCAGTCTCTTCTTTTCCTTAACATATTGCTCATATTCAAATTGAGCCAGCTCTCGCTCTCCAGTCTTTTGCTTAATATATTCACTATAGTTGCCGGAATAGATTTTGATTTTCCCTTCTTCTATTTCGATAATTTTGGTACACAAACTATCCAGCAAATCTCGATCGTGAGAGATCAGGACTAAGGCCCCAGAAAATTTGGCAAAGGAGTTTTCGACTAATTGTATCCCTTCTATATCCATATTACTAGTGGGTTCATCAGCGAAAATAATTGTATTATTTTGACTTAGGCCGGCCGCCAGCTTAAAGCGGGTTTTTTCTCCTCCGCTCATACTCGTGTGATAGATTTGGGGAACTTTAAATTTTGAAGCTATTTCTTGCTGAATTGCTTCTTCCTCAGGAGGTTCCAGTTGGGAGATGCAGGAGCATTTACCGTAAAGTTTTACCCATCCTTCATCAGGCTCTATTCTTTGGCTTAAAAGATTCAATAGAGTTGTTTTCCCTGCCCCATTTACTCCCACAATACCAATGCGGTCCTGATCATATACACAAAGATTTTCAATATCTAAAATAAGGCGATCTCCATATGATTTTTTGAGATTTCTACATTCTACTAATAAAATAAAAACCCCTCCTATATCTACCGGAGAGGATAGTATCCTTACAGACTTTAACCATACCAAAAGGACTAATTCTTCTATTGCCTATGGGCTTAGAAAAGTATAGTACTCTCTCAGGCAACAGAATTCACAGCAAAGTATAGTTATCGAAAACTATCTACAGAAGTCAATACTATCCACTCAAAGGTAAAAATGTATGATTATTGAGCCGTTTCCCAACGACTTATTCAAAACAACATTTTCCTGGTTAAGTGAATTAATTGTACATTTTCTGCAGATACCTTACCTTTCTTTATTTTTCCTTAGAATTTTCATTGGCACACAGCCTACTTACTACAATTATAAATGGTAATCAACTTTTATGTCAAATTCCTATGCACCTCTGTATTCTAGACACAGCCCTCTGGTATTTGCCTACTCTTTTATAATCCTCTTCAGAGGGTGTTTGAATCCGTGATAAATTCATATTATCAGCAAGATCAGCAAGTTTTACACGGCACGCCGTTTCATTTGTCAATATACGGTTGATGAAGTCGTCGTAACTTTCACCCTTTCTTTTAGTGAGCAAATCCAATACATTCAGCACCTCAGGCGCAAATCCCTCATCTCTTAAAATTTGCAGAGTTATGGGAGTATCTTCGATAACATCATGTAACACGGCACATATTCGTTCAATTTCGCTGTTAGTTCCAAGCATCACTCTCAAAGGATGCAGTATATAAGGCTGCCCTGCCTTATCCTTTTGCCCTTCATGTGCTTTAGCAGCTATTTGAATCGCTCTTTCAAGCATAAACTGTCCTCCATTCCGCCATTATGCCTATATCCCAGCTTGTTTTCAATCTATGTCTCAAAACAATTAATCTAAGCTATTGAATTGCTATATCATTTAAGGTAAACGAAAACTTCCACTCCTAAATCATATCAGTGATTTGTATTTTGTAAATAAGCCTTCTACACTGCTTAACTCTATTATACTGGTATTCTTTATCCAAGTACAAAGTCAATGTTAAATACTTTTTATGATTTGAAAATGAATTATGCCCTATCCCGAGTATCGATTTACATTTCTCGGGATAGGGCAAAAAAGAAGTTTGGATTTTATGTAATAAATGTGATAATTATGGAAGTTTATTTAAGACCTATTCTTCAAATACTTCACCCGGTATGTTTGCTGCAACATATGCAAGATCCACAATGTCTATCTTATTATCACCGTTCATATCAGCAATCTTTGCTGCTGCCCAGTCTTCCGATGCGGAGGTCTTACCGTAATAGTAAGCTACTATTGCAAGGTCGCCTACATCCGTTATTCCATCGTCATTTATATCAGGAGACTTATTCACAGCTGCCTCAAAGGCTTGAACAGCCGTATTCAGTGCCGTTACGGCATTGTCTACCTGTGATTGTGTCGCGCTGGGATCATTCTTTACAGCTTTTGCGGCATTGATTGCATCAAGCAGAGCATCCTTGGCCTCCTGCGGATATTGACCGGGTTCTGTGCCTACAACCGCATCATCATACAGGCTTTGGGCATTATTGATAGCCGAAATCAAAGCTGTCTTGTCAACAGACGGTGTACTTCCGCCTATTGAAATGCTCTTTGTGGCAAGTGTTGCATCAAGTACTGCTCCTGATGGAGCAACACCAAGTTTCGCCTGAGTCACTGCAATAGTCCCGATTGTATTCTCAACGCCACTCTTCACCTTAAAGCTGACATTCAATATAGGGGAATTGCTTCCATTCACCCCACCTATATTAGCGGCAATTATTCTTAACGTATCTGTATCGATTAACTTACTGTCCATGATATTTATATCTTCATTCGCACCCGTTGTGGCAACATACTCGAATACATCAGGGTCAAAGTTTAAGGTTATATCCTCTGCATATATGTCTTGATCATCAGTATTCAAGTTTATTCCTACCGTAAATTCCGATCCGGGTTGTACACTGTCGCTTCCGGTTAAAATAACTTCAGGCTGCACGTCCGGCTCCACCGCCTGATCATATTTGAGGACAACTTCTATTCTACCGCTTGTCTCACCCGGATATACCATTACTCCGATGGTACCCCATCTAGTCGTACCTATACCAAACTCCATCAGGTTAAGTGCAGTGTACGTAGGCTCGGTGCTTGTCCCTATCAGTTGTTCTTCCGTCAGTTGTTGTGGGCCCCAGATTCTCATACCGAAAGTATGACTTAAAGTGTAAGTACCAGGTGTAATGTTCTCAAATACATAGACCTCATCTCTACCGTAGGTTTCATACGTCATTACTCTGTCGGTAGTTGTAGAGCCTCCTGTTGGTTGTCTTCTCAAATCGAGTTCAGCGCCTCTGCCTCGTGTTTCGAACGTATTTTCAAAATAATGAGGTGTACCGCTGGAGAATGCCTCTACTTCAAAATAATATTCCGGATCGACGTTCAGGCTGCGAATGTTTAAGTAATTGTCCCAATAAACCATATAGCTATTATACAGTTTGTCGGGTTCAATACCGTAGCGCACCACATACCCTTCGGCGCCGGGCACCGGCTCCCATACCACACTGGCTTTGCGGCGGTCTACTATGCTGCGAACAGCCGTTACATTTTCAACCTTGGTGAAAGTTGCCTCTTCCGGATTACCGAAAACACGCAACGCTTTTACAGCAAACCTTCCATTATCGGGCGTAAATACATTTGTCAACTTCACATACCGTGCATGTACGCTGGTGGGCAGCTCTATGTAATCGGTCCGTAAGTCTTGAGGGTTATTGCTTTTGTCAATAATCAGGGTCCAGTTCTGGTTATCGTTGGATACTTCGACAGTATATGATTGATAGCGGTCGAGTGATCCCCATCCGCCGCCGCTGGTGCCAGCTCTGTCCCACAGTACCTGTATTCCGCGAATATCACATACTGCGCCGAGATCCACGGTCATATATTCGCCCGGATCGCCCGTTTGAGCGCTCCAGTATGACTTCGCATCCTCATCCACCGCAAATGCCGGCCAGTAATTCTCAAGCGTGGAAGATGTTTCAACCCGTTTGTCTAAGGATAAAAGCACCCATCCCGTATAATTATCATTGATCGGATCTGCCTTGACGCCGGGCAGATATTGCGGATAATCGCCATATTCGACCTTTCCGTGCATCACGCCTTCTTCGTCGACACCTGTGGGAAAGAGTTGTATAAGCGTGTCACCTCTTCCGCCATCTAGGGCGTAACCCGTCATACAGACGGTCCAAACATTACCATCCCTGTCTTGGAATATACTGCCGTGGCCGGCACCCGGCGCTACGCCTGTTGTTTTCATGGTAAGCGGGTTATGTTCACTATATACATATGGACCCATCGGATCGTCTGCTACGTATACACCATGCCCATAAGAGTAAAATTCGAGGCCTATAGATGCAAACAACAGATAGTATTTGCCATTGTACTTGAGCGGATGGCCACCTTCAGTCCATCCATACTCTTCGGGACGGTATTCCCTGTGGTCAAAATACGGAAAGATAAGGTCGTCTGAATATCTGGTTTCCCAGCCATGGTTATGGGGGTCGCCCCAAATGCAGACAACGGGTTCACCTATTTCCTTGAAGGTTGTTTTATCTAATTCAACGACGCGAATCCCCAAAATCTGCGACCATCCGTAGTACATAAACAGCCGGCCTGTTTCTTCATCGTAAAGCATAGCAGCATCGCCGTAATTGGTGCTAGAGAATCTACCGGCATCAGTCCATATTCCCGATTTCGGATCGTCAGTCACCGTTACTCTGTCATTTGAATTTCCGGCATAGGAATACAGTTTGCCATCAATTTCCACAACGCCTATTATCCCGGACGCTAAATTCGACGCACTGACCCACGTCCAGTCTTTGAAGTCATGTGACCACCAATAGCCACGTTGCATACTTACAAATAGATAGTAGTCATCTTCAAACATTGTGATAACAGGCTCGCCGCCTCTCAGCACTCTCCCCGAACCCTGAGTAAGCGAAATAGGATTACAGTAGGTAGTTGGGTTTTGTATGAACGACTTTCCTGATGGCCCTACCGGTAGAACCGACGGATCACCTATGACGACCGGGTTGCCGTTGGTCTCTCCTACCTCGGCCAGAACCACGCCGCTCATTAAACATAAGTTCACCATGATGAGCGCTAAAAGAATGCATAGAAACTTTTTCATACGATTCTCCTTTCTGTGGTTATACTACCACTAAAAAAATATAATTATCGCATAAGCGATAATTCACACACGAAATAATCGCTTATGTTATCGGCCCCTGCGGCCCCTTTTGCCTGTTGACTTGTGCGAAGGGCAGACTTTGCGTTTTTTCTTGGAATAACCGCATGGATTTACATTTATATTACCATTAGACGTTGCTTATGTCATTATTTCCCATTAAGTATTATGTACAGACGCTCCAGAAACGCCATTTTATGTCATTATTTCCCATTCAAATATTATGCACAGACGCTCCAGAAACGTCAGTAATTGTGTTCTGACTGGGAAGCGTGGCTGTTTCTTTGATATTTGTTTGATCATTTTCGTGAATAAATGTCATATGCAATAAATTTTTAACATTCCATGTATGTTCTTCAGACATAGCTCTTTCTTTGCTTTATAAGGCTATAATGAACCAGATTATTCCACGTTCATATATTTAAACATAAGAAATAAAGGAGATGACCCTATGAAATACGAAAATGTTCCATGGTTATATCCCGGTTGGGAGATACAAATTCATAAAGAAGATTTAATGTCGATTGATGAAAAAGTCTGTATTGATTACGGCCATGGAATGAATGTTTTAATGGAAGATATAAATTTTACGGGCAGTGACAGCTTTTTGCCCACTTTTTATAAACTTTACGGCGTAAAAAGGCAACTAAATCACATAAAACATATTGACATTTTTGGATTTGAAGCATATAATGTATCATATCAAGTTTTTTGGATTTGAGGTGAGAACATAGTTACCACATATGATGATCAAGTAAAGGTATTCAAAGCCTTCTGCG
>DUNT01000097.1 GCA_012839205.1 Clostridiaceae bacterium | reverse complement strand
TCGTTCCGTTCAGGATGACAAAGAGGGGTGTGCTACGTTGCGTTCAGGATGACAAAGAGGGGTGTGCTACGTTGCGCTCAGGATGACATAAAGGGGAATACTGTGCGGCGAATGACATTTCTGTATTCAGTAATGGAAATGTAATGGGGTATAGCATTAAAAACGCTGCTTAATATGCCGATAAAAATATAGTAAAAGTATCTTTTGATTTGCGTTTATCTTATCCGCAAAAACTAATATGCAAATAAATCAGGGGGATACCTTAATGAATATATTCAAAAAAACTTTATCGTTGTTGTTGGTGTTGATAATTATTTTAACAGGGCTGCCGGCAGAAATTAAAACCTTTGCTGCAGAAGAAATAGAGTTGATGGTGGAATATAATCCTGCAACATACAAATATGAAATCAGCTATCCCTTGCCAACAGAACCATCCTATTCGCTACTTACATACTATGATCCGTCAGAAGAATCAATAAAGACTATATTTGGAGAATACAAAAATGGTAAGGTTGTTGCAAGTACAGAGCTTGCACCCGACCATATTTATGACTTATCTCTTGAGATATACAGAGCCGGAGATGCTTTGCTGTCCCATCGGGGAAAAACATACTACCTTGCAGACATAACTTTTACAGGTGAATCCTTCAATGAAATGGCGAAAATGAAGGATATCGAGGATAAAGCCCCTATATTGGAGCCGGAGGAAAGCACCGAAGGTAATGCAGTATTGGTAAAGAGCGGGGACAACCCTATAATAAAGCTCAATTGGAAGATACCTACCATATACGATTCAAACACAGGAAACATCAGAAGTTTGACTGAATCTGAAGCCCTGGCTTTGCTGCAGACAGCAGGAGCCCCCATTGACAGGGCCTGTTTCCAGATTAATATGACGGTGGGACAAGGCTCAACCCGTCAGCTTAATTTTAATACCGAGTATGATGCTGAGGGAAAAATGGTAATAGAGGGAAAAGATGCTGAGATAACAGTAGAGAAAAGCAGTGATGAGACCGAACCCAATGATACTGTTACAGTAGTCTTTAAAAAGGAGCATGGGATTGAGCCCGGAACCGAATATGCTTTTACCAATATTGGCATTATATTTAAAAATGCTGCATCAGAGCAAATTGGAACAAGAATAACCAAACTTAAAACAGACAGTGGTAACCGCTTTGGAGTAAAAAACATTGACAATGCTTTTAAGGATATAGGCTATAACCTTACCTCTATCTTTACCCCGATGCAAATAGAGCTGACAAAAATAGATACTGATAAGGTTGAGGTAAGATTCAGAAAGATAGTAAACGGCAATTATCCTGAACTTCACTATCAGGTTCAATATGCCCCCCGTATAGATGATTTGCATATGCTGACAAATAAATGGGTCAAAATCCCTGCCTCATCATTGCCAGGCTCGGAGGAGTATGGCAGTGAAATAGTAGACATAGTAATAGATGATGACAAAAACCCGGAATACTATTTTAGAGTCGTATACTATGACAGCTCCTCAGAAAAACCAAGAAGCTCATCCCTAGCTGTTGATCTGAGGAATTTAGGTGTTGATTCCGGTAAGCCGCCTCTGCCTAAAGAAATCCGGGTTGAGCCAATATATGCGGGACGTGGTGAAGTAGAGGTACCTACAAGCCAGCGACCTGTAAAAGAGGTGGAAATACCCAAAAACGATCTTCGATTGTCTTTTGAAAAGCCTTTAGCGTGGAGGCAATATACCGGTGAAGCATGGACTGCGTTCAGGAATTCTGAACCCCAAAAATCAGATATAGTATTCCACGTACTTCTTTCAACATTACTGCCGGATGCCGAAAAAGCAACAGGTACTACTAAAATAGGCCAGCCGCCTGCCGAAGTATATCTGCCGACAGCACAAAAACGGGTACTGGTTTTGAGCAAAAGGAACTTTGTAGAGGATCCGGAAGATCCCAACAGAATAATCTGCAGGATCCCTGCCGATAACACTTTCAACACTTTGCCCGGTGATAAGCTCTTTGTGGATTACGCCGGATATTGGGATGATGCTGAGAATAAATGGATCGAAGGAGAACGGGCCCTGATTGCTGAAAATAACGAAGACCCTGATGAGGACGGTACACCCGGAGATTATCCTGATTTTCTGCTGCCTAACACCACCTACTATATGCAGATTTTCTCTTCCCGGCTGGAGGATAATGACAATATATACAATGAGGTATGGGCCAATGGCCTAAGCAGTGATTTAAACAACCGTTTGTCCTATAAATCGCCACTTATTAGCTTTACTACCTGGCCCTTAACTGAGGCTCCCGTTCCCATGCCGGACATAAGTTTAAGCATAGAGCCGGAGACCTTTGTTGATCCGGTATCAGGGGACATAGCCCTTAATGGAATCAGGGTAAAATATCCTCGCCTGCTTACCAATGTAGAGTGGAGGAATTATGACAATTCCGATGAACCCAAATTCATAATATACGAGTTTTTTATCAGCAGAGATCCATCAAACTTTGATGAGAACCCTAATGTAACTGATGAAGTAGAATACCCGTCTGAAGAGTCAGAAAAGACGGAGCGGTTTAAAATAATTGATGAGGATAAGGATGGCAGTCCAATTCTACCCAATACCGTATACTACATAAAAGCAAGAGCTACTCTCATAGTAGGAGAGCAGAAACTTGGCAGCTCAGTGGATACCGCTGTAAAAACCATAACTACACCGAAAATTGACAGCGGAGGACTGGACAATGATTACAGGGACCCAAGAGCACCCGCTGAATTTTCTATTGCTGTGGATGCAGATGGAGAACTGCTTTTAACCGATGCCTGGGTTACCTTGAACTGGCTTCATGCAGAAAAGGATGTCACATATGAAATGGTTTGTACATCAGTTTCTATACCTGAAAGAGCAAAAGAGGATGATTATAAGGATGATGTTGTAAATATTGGTTTTTTAAAGGCATATAACGACTTTATAGATCCCGCAGGTGATAATAAGCTGCATCTTGATGTTAATACTATTACACTTGATGGCTTTTCTGTAAGTGAAAACGGCCAGGTTATTATGCCCATTCGCCGTGACTTTTTAAGGCCTAACAGAATTTACTTTTTCAGCCTCAGAGCAGTAAGAAACAGAGCCAAAACAGTTGACGGGGAATTGGTGGAAACCACCAGCAGGTGGATTACTATACCCGTTACAACCCGTATGGTTAAGCCTCCCGGATTTATTGAAGCTGTAAAAGATATGGAGATAGGGTTCAATATTAAAAGTACTGCCCTTGGAGTTACAGCCGATTCTATGGAGGTCTATTTAAAAAAATCCGAAGAAACAGATTCCGGCTATGTTCTTTTAAACAGAGCTGAATACAGCTGTGTTCAGGATGGAACAACATTCTACTTCAGGATGTATAATTTAGAGCCAGATCAATGGTATGACGTACAGGTAAGGAACAAAAACAACGGCCAGTGGTATGATAACAACACAAAAACCTGGGTAAATACAAGGAGAACACCTGTCAAAGAAAAAACCCGTGATGCTCTTAGTGAAATAGAGGTTCGTTTTGAAGGCGAAGATCCTTATGACTACTTTTTAGAGATAAGAACCGATAACGATGCCGAGTACCGGCAGCTGGTATATCGTTCCGGGGGACAAACCGATTATGGCTACGAAACTGAATCGGGGAGAATTGAATTTTATCGTGAAAAAACCCGGATATATGTGGAGGAGGATTCTCCTAAATATGTATATTACGCAAGAATCAGAGGAAGACGTATGCCGGATGAAAATGGAGTTTTAGAACACCAGCCGCTTAAATCAAACACTCTGTATTACGTTAAACTATGGGCTTATAATTTGGAGGAATCCCTGCATATCGGCCCTGTTACCGCAAGAACTGATTTTTCCCAGGATGACTATGACAAGGAAAAGAAAAAGGATAATGTTATAGACTTATTCAACGATTCAGCCGATAAGCTCACCCAAAAGCTATACTGGCGCATCGATATAAAAAACGACCCCACTGTCAGGGTTTTACTGAAAGATGACAGAGTTGCAGGCCTGTTAAAAGCATCGAGTCAATCCACAGTAAATATTAATATATCAGCAGAGCAGGATAATACGTCTTATTATGAAGTTATTATTCCCTATAAAACTCTTGAGGCAATTGAAATCCATGGCAGCAGGCTTAATATCAAGGTTTTGGGGGCTGAATTCACTTTGAACAAGGGCAGCATCAATCTTGACGATTTAAAGGCCAAAGCCCTTTCAAGCGGTGCAAAAGAGGCTATGCTGCTGTTGAGAATCTACCGCCGGCAAAGCCCGAAAAACTCATTGCCCGGCGGAGCTACAATGGTATCAAAGGCTTATGAGCTTCAAACCGTTGCTATAGGTTCCCGCCGTACGTATAAAGAAATAGATAATATGCTGTTTGACATCCTGAAAAATCCTGATGCCAAAGGTTCCTTCAAGTACGGAATTTTAGACAGGGAGCTCACAGTTATATTGAATAATCTTGCCAGCCACAGTTATAAAAGCCATATAGACCTTAAGGATATGATAAATACAGTTATCAACAAGGTTGAAATTGAGCTTTCCCGGTATCTGAAAGATATTATTGACGGCGGAAGCGGCATGACGGCAAATTATGCAGTTTCCAAAGGCATAAATGAGCTGCCGGGGAAAATAGGCGTAAATCTTGAATATACCTACCGGAGCGGATATATTGCCCCATATGTTAATTACGGTTCAGGGTTTACAGAACCCGCCGGAGGCAAAGGATATATTATGCAATATGTACTTTTCCGGGCCGAAAAGCCGGGAGAATATATTGTAATTAATAAAGGAGAAACAGTTGTACAGCCGGGAACACCGGAAAGCGGCCAGTATTCCTACCTGTCATCCCGCTATGACCTTACCAGGGTATTCGGGCCGGGTACCATCTATCCCGCCAATCCCATAAGCGGCGAGCAGGCTGTAATGCTCTATGCGGTGGTGACAAGAAGAGAAGGTGAGATTACAGGGATGACTCCTGTCCAAAAGGCTACAAAGATGGGTATTGCAGATGTTATCGGAAGAAACCAGCTTACCGGGTACATGGATAACCAGTCCTCTGTTTCAATGGCTGTTAAACTATATTGTGCCAAGGCCAATATTAATCCAGATTATCTGAAACCGTCCAGAGTAATATTTATTGAAAACGGAGCCGAAATCAACTCCCGGTTATATCCCTACGTTGCTGCGGGTGTGGATCTGGAGCTCACAACCCTGAATAACAACAGATTTGACCCAAAGGGAAGAACCACCATAGGCAATATGCTGGACATGATATCCAAGGTTTTGGAAAAGTTTGACTAGGGATTCAAAGGAGAGTATGTATATGAACCAAAGAATACAGATAAAATTTATAGCAATTCTGCTTTTGTTGACACTCCTGCCTGGAATCATGCCGGGTTTAAATATCTTTGCTGATACCACCATTTTGAATCCGCCCAGTCAGAACAGGATTACAGATATAGGTTATGTTAAAAATATAAACGTCAGTGAATGGTATGCCGACCTTGAATGGAGTTTATCCACGGTCAATATTCCGGCAGAGGCTGATGAGAAATATATAATTCTGGGGATGAGCGAAATTGAAAGAGGTTCAGGGCAAGTTATACAGAATGCAATATCTATCCCTTTAAGCGGCACTGCAACCAGCTACAATTTCACCGAGTATAATCCGGAGGGCATTAAACACGGTACCATCTACGAAACCTATTTAAGGGCATCCTACGGGATTAACACACCTTCCGGCCGTTACACCATTACATCACAGAAATCCAACCCCGCCAAATTTCTGACAGGTTTGCATGTGTCGGTGGAGCTTATTCCCGGTACCAATAACATACGGATCAAATGGGATGATGTATGGGACACCTCCGGCCGCATAAATTACAAGATTTTAATATCCGATACCAAGGGATTTACTCAGCCCCCGCCTATTCCGGACATTTCAGCAAGCGAAATAGGCAAGCCGGGCTCCAATGTCACCATTAACAGCGCTGAGAAAAAATTGGAGTATGTATATACCCATGCCTTGCCCGGAAGAGAATACTCAATAAAAGTTGTTCCCCTTCCCAGTGCCAATGTGGCATATGCCACGGCAGAAGAGATAGAACCGGTTACTATAAAAACTGATATTCTGCTTAAGGCTCAGAAGGTAGGCTATAATAACGAAGGCGACACTATCTGGAGGCTTTTCTGGAATCCCATTGTCAAGGGCAATACTTTTACCAGGGTCGATTACGAGCTTTACCGCTATGTAAACAATGACCCTGAAGGCAAACTTTACAGGCTTATTCCTGAACTGGACAATTATCAAATTACTATTAAAAAGGGTGACACCAATACCTACAGCTTCAGAATTGATGCTAAAGCATATGCACCGGGTTCGGAAGTACCGGTTGATTTCAGATCAAACAATAAAGTAGAGCTTAAGGAACAGATTCCTCAATATCCTCAGGCTCCTGAGATAGTGGACTCTTTTCCTCCTGATGATTCTGACCTGAAATACGATGACTTTTTAACTCCCTTTAGCGCATCGATTTTCTGGAAACCGCCAAAAACGGGGGAGGGTCTTATTGACCATAATGTGACCTATGATATTTACTTATTGGAAGACATACAACATGTCCAAAACCCGCCCTCCAACTATAAAATTGCTTCTGACCTGACTGTAAACGAAGCAAATATGATAAGGAGCAATGCCACCGGTGAGATTATCGGTTACAGATATAATCTGACAGGCTTAAAGTCCAATTCCACATACTATTTTGCGATATATGCAAAAAAGAGCTATTTGGTATCAAGCCCGACTGACGGGTTTATGATAACCAGGCCATATATATCAAAGCAATCTGTAAAAGTAATCATCACCAAACCGGATGCGGGAGCAGACCGACCTGTGGCTCCGGCTGCGCCGCCCTTCGGATTAAAAATCAATGATGACGGATCCGACAGTGTTACGCTTGATGGTGCCACACTGGTGATGGATAAAAAGTGGTACGCTTTTTATAATGAAGACTCTGATGCACAGCGCTGGGAGCAGGTATCCTATGATGATTATATTGAAAATGAACTTCTGGATCCGGATGATGCAGGTAAAAGAATAAGCAAGGAGATAAACTACCTCCCCGGCTGGTCGATAGTGCCACATGTGGTTAATTACAATGAAGCTGTAAACGTTATCCGGATGAGGAATAACAGGGACCCGGTACACATTGCTTACAGTGATTTATTCCCCGGTTCCGACATTACGTCTTTCGAAATACCGCAGCAGAAGGTTATTATTCCTGATCTTAAGGATGATGAGGACCAGACCTTCAGCTTTGAAATATCGGGACTTAAGGACAATACCACTTATTTGGTGTGGATTACCATAGAGAACCAGAACGGAGTTTCTTCATATCCTTCCGATGCTATAATTATTACCACCCCTGTAGATGTTCCGGATCATCCGGTGACTCCTACAGTGCCTGATGACCTGAAAGGAATTGCAGCCTCCAGCTTTGTTGACCTTTTCTGGACATATTTCTCGGATATGAGCTATGAAATTAAGGGAGGCACCAGTGATAAACTGGAGCAGGCCACCATAACAAAGCAGGTGAGCTATGAAGATATAAAAAGAAACACCTTTTTCCGAGTGGACTCGCTGGAGGCCGACACCGTCTATTATTTCTGGATAAGGGCAATAAGCACCCATCAGGGGCAAAGAATTGAATCAGAGTACAGCAATCCTCTGGTTATAAAAACTCAGGCCCACAAACCGCCGGCGCCTCCTACCGGATTCGGTGTAGATCATAACGGGGTCACCGAAAACAGCATAACCTATATATGGAATGATGAAGACGGGATGTCATATTATCTGGAGTTTTCAGATGATTTAAGCTTTACCGATTCCGGTATGATTAGTGTAGATGGCGGGACTTATACAGCAGGCGGGCTGATTTCCAACAGACGCTACTATGCAAGGCTTTATGCTTACGACCCTAAAACACAGCTTAGGAGTATACCTACCCGAACAATCATGGTAATTACCAACAAAAGCAAGAGTGAGTATGACAGCAGTTACGATTTAGATGAACCTGTAGCGGGAGACGGGTTAAATATTCCTGCCCGGCTGGATAATGGGGTATGGGTGGTTTCTTCTTTAGGCTCCAATGCCCATGTTCTGGCAGAAAGAATCCGGAACCGGTACGAATCAATTGTAAAATTAGATCTCTCAGTTCCTCCGGAGAATACATCCAGAATACGGCTGGAATTGGGCTCAACAGTAATAGATGCTTTATCGGATACGAAAAAAGAGCTTTATCTGATTCTGCCCTGGGGAGAGTATACAATACGTCCCGGAACCTTCCAGACCGATGAATATTTTAAAATGAGGTCACAGTATAATAATCTGGAGTTAAGGCTGGAAACAATTTCACCGGCAAGCCAGTACACCCCCTCAAATACCATGGCAATAAAAACCCCGGTTACCGATTTTAAATTTTCATATACAAATGGAAGTCCCATTAGTATGCTTAACCGGCCAATCCGGGTAGAGCTTCCTGTAGCAGGAATAACAGGCTACTTACAGGGGCAGATTAAAACTTTTGCCTTTAATTCAAATCAGGGCTGGTATAAGCTGCCTACATTTACCGATTACTCATCTGCCCGGGTGATAGGGGAACTGGATAGGGCCGGAGCAATCGTAGCTGCTACTGAAGGTATTAAACCTCAACCAACAGTTCCCGTATATATAAGGGAGAGTATGGACAGAATTCAGAAGATTTATGATTTGAAGAGTATAAAAGGCAGGAACTTTAACCACAATGCATTAATGACACAGAAGGATATACTAAAACTTTTGTTTGATGTACTTGAGGCAGAATACAGTGAGTATGACATAGTACAAAAGGCTGTGAGTGCAGGGTTAATAAATAATGCGGGAGAGGTTACCGGTTCATATGTACGGAGAGATAAGGCCGTAGATTTGCTGATTGAATTATATAAATTCAAAACCCGCGAAAATCCTGTGGCCCAAAAACCTGGTGTTTGGTCGCATTATACAGATCTGTCAAAAACAGATGGCAGGTATTTAAACTCATATAAATTTGCGCTTGAAATGGGAATAATCCAAGGTAATGCAACTAATATGGCATATCCTGACAGAATGGTTAATTTGGGAGAATTTTTGGTTATGCTTGAGCGTACACTGCGAGTTTGTGGCGATTTGTAACGAAAACGATGATTTTGAAAAATTATTTACCATGACTGAAACAAAATTTTAAGAAAATAATATTAGTATAAACAAAATTCACAGTCCAGAATATCTGATTTTGAACTTGAGCCAGGTTGAGAAATACCCCGTGAGGAAGGCTTCACAAAAGGTTTTACATAATTTTGAGAGGTGGAGTAATATGGGAGCTTTTATTATTCACGGGGGAAAGCCCTTAATGGGTTCTGCATTGATTTCTAGCTCCAAAAATGCGATTCTCCCTATTTTGTCTGCATGCCTGTTAACAGCTGAGGAATGTCTTATCAGACAAATTCCGGGTTTGGATGATGTTTCTGATATGTGCGAACTTATATCCAATCTGGGAGCGAATGTCAAAGTAAATGGAAGATCAAGAAAAATAACCGTATCTGCCCAGTCTCTTACTGCTCATACCGCAGGATATGAATTGGTAAGTAAGCTCAGGGCATCTTTTCTGGTAACGGGCCCTTTACTTGCCCGAGTTGGGACAGCAAAGGTTGCCTTGCCGGGAGGTTGCCCCATCGGTAGCAGGCCTGTAGATCTGCATCTCAAAGGCTTTGAAGCAATGGGAGCCATCATAGAAAACGGGCATGGTTTTATTGAAGCCCGGTGCCCTGATAAAAAGTTGCATGGAGCCACTATTTACCTTGATTTTCCCAGTGTTGGCGCTACTGAGAATCTTTTGACTGCAGCGGTTCTGGCCGAAGGCAGAACAATAATTGAAAATGCAGCTTCAGAGCCTGAAATAGTTGACCTGGCATCTTTTCTTGTGAAAATGGGTGCAAAGATATCCGGAGCGGGAACAGATACAATTACAATAGATGGTGTAGACAAAGTAAATGGCACTGAACACACCATTATGCCCGACAGGATTGAGGCCGGCACCTTTATGACGGCAGCGGCACTTACCGGAGGGGACATAACCCTTAAAAATGTAGTCCCCGAACATTTAAAACCGGTTACGGCAAAGCTGCGGGAATCTGGCATGGAAATAATAGAAGGAAATGATACTATTAGGGTTAAAGGAGAAAGAAGGCCTTTGGCTCTGGATATAAAGACTCATCCCTTTCCGGGTTTTCCTACAGACATGCAGGCGCAGCTATCGGCCTATACCTGTTTTGCCGAAGGCACCAGCGTAATTGTGGAAACTATTTTCGAAAACAGGTTTATGCACGTAAACGAGCTTAGAAGAATGGGAGCCCAAATACGGGTTGATGGAAGAACTGCCATTATAGAAGGTATGGAAACATTGCAGGGTGCCCAGGTACGAGCTACTGATTTAAGGGCCGGTGCTGCGCTGATAATTGCAGGGCTGGCTGCCACAGGCACTACAGAGGTTTTGGACATACACCATATTGACAGGGGCTATGAATTTATAGAGAATAAATTACAGAGACTGGGGGCAGATATCCGGAGGATATCTTAATGATTCCTCCTGGTAAGATTCTTTTAGATGGAATATAGCCGGTAGTCAGGGGAGGTTTTTAATTGAAACAAGGTAATAATCAATACAGCTTTTTTGCTTTTTTGTCCCGCATGAAACATATTTACAGATGGAGTTTAATGCGGAATGTCAACAGAGAGAATATTATGGAGCACAGCCTTCAGGTGGCCATGATAGCCCATGGACTGGCCATAATCAATAACCGGATATTCAATGGCCATGCCAATCCGGAAAAAACGGCCTTATATGCTGTTTATCACGATAGCAACGAAACTATTACCGGAGACCTTCCCACCCCTATCAAATACTTTAACCCGGAGATTGAAACATCGTATAAAGGGCTTGAAGAGGTTTCGAAACACAAGCTGTTATCATTGCTGCCGGAATCATTGAAGGAGGATTATAACAGGATTCTGTTCTATGATGAAACCAGCCTTGAGGGAAGGCTGGTTAAAGCAGCTGACAGAATCTGTGCCTACATAAAATGCGTTGAGGAATCAAAGGCCGGTAATGGTGAATTTCAAAAAGCGCAACAATCTATAATGAAGAAGATAAAAAGTATGGATCTTCCCGAAGTTGATTATTTCATGAAGCATTTCATGGACAATTTCTCACTTACTCTGGACGAATTGAATTGAGAAAGGGCTGCATAGGTTGCACCCCTTTGTTATCCTTAGCGTAACGCATTGCCACCTAAATGTCATCCTGAGGCGAAGCACAGCGGAGCCAAGGATCTTATAAGTCAACACAAAAGATTCTTCGCTGGCACTCAGAATGACAAGGGAGTGTCATCCTGAGCGAAGCACAGCGGAGCCAAGGATCTTATAAGTCAATACAAAAGATTCTTCGCTGGCGCTCAGAATGACAAGGGGAGTGTCATCCTAAAGCGTAGTGAAGCGGAGCCGAAGGATCTTATAAGTCAATACAAAAGATTCTTCGGTGGCGCTCAGAATGACAAGGGGAGTGTCATCCTGAGCGAAGCACAGCGGAGCCAAGGATCTTATAAGTCAACACAAAAGATTCTTCGCTGGCACTCAGAATGACAAGGGAGTGTCATCCTGAGCGAAGCACAGCGGAGTCGAAGGATCTTTTGAGTTAACATAAAAAAACGAGATGATTTATGCAATCATCTCGTTTATGCTGGTGACCCCAGGGGGAATCGAACCCCCGTTACAGCCGTGAAAGGGCCGTGTCTTAACCTCTTGACCATGGGGCCATTGTGGTAGCGGCGGTCGGAATTGAACCAACGACACCGCGGGTATGAACCGCGTGCTCTAGCCATCTGAGCTACGCCGCCACGTTTTTGTGGCATTCCGTTTTCGCAACGCTATTACATAATAGCAAAGACCTCATTTAGAGTCAAGTGTTTTTTCAAAAAAACTGTGTCAAACAGGCCTGATAACCTTGATTAGTTTTTTCCAGTTGTGATATTCTATACACACTGGCAACAAGCGTTTAACAGAATTTGGAGATATTGCACATGAAAGAAAGAATATATACCATACCAATTAATGAGGCCTTTAATCAGGATACCGAATGCCCCCTTTGCGTTTGTGAGAAAAAGCTGGAGAATGACGCTCTGGAATATGCTGTAGGCCCGGCTATGATGGAGCCGGATAGCAGAATCGAAACAAATCGTACAGGATTTTGTTCCAATCATTTTGTAAAGCTGTATCATATTCAGAATGAAAGGCTGCCTTTGGCATTGGTTATTGATACCCATATGGCCGAACAGATTAAAAACCTTGAAGAAATTTATTTAAGAAATAAAAAAGAAATTGAAGCATTACGGAATAAAAAGCATTTGGAAGCGTTCTCAGAGAATTTTAAGGGCAAAAAAAAAAGTGTTGCAGGAAAAACTATAGAAGAATTACTCAACAGGCTTGCCCAATTAAAAGAAACCTGCGCCATATGCCGGAAACTTGATGACAATATGGACAAACTATTGGACAATACTCTTTATCTATACAGGGAGGAGCCGCAATTCAAAAAGAAATTTATTGAATCCAAAGGTTTTTGTTTAAGGCATTTAGAAGTGCTGCTTGCTAAGGCAAGACAGGTATTTACTCCTGTAATACAGGCAGAATTCTTAGCCCAGCTGTTACCTTTAGAGCTCTCGGAACTAAAACGTGTTAATGAAGAAGTAAACCACTTTACGAAGATGTTTGATTACCGGAACTCCGGAGCCGATTGGAAAAATTCCAGGGATGCGGTACCAAGAAGTATTGAAAAACTTACCGGAACATGGAACATTAATTACTAATAAACACGGAGGAACTTATGAAAAAAAAGGAAAGATATGAATATAACGATTTGCTGAAGATTATGTCTATGCTTCGGGCTCCCAATGGTTGCCCCTGGGACAGAGAGCAGGATCATAAAAGCCTTAAACGATATCTTATTGAAGAAGCGTATGAGGTATTGGAGGCAATAGATGAAGAAAGCCCTTCTAAACTATGTGATGAGCTGGGTGATTTGTTGCTCCAGGTTGTATTCCATGCTCAGATTGCCAAAGAAAACGGGAAATTTAATATGGATGATGTGGTTCATGGTGTAAGTGCCAAAATGGTAAACCGGCACCGTCATGTTTTTGGGGACGAAGAAGCCGAAACCTCTGATGATGTAATGGATATTTGGGAAAAGGTAAAGAAAGAGGAAAAAGGGCTGAAAACCCAGACCCAGGTTCTGAAAGAGGTTCCGGGGAATTTGCCTGCACTGATGCGCAGCTTTAAAGTGCAGCAAAAGGCTGCCCAGGTCGGTTTTGACTGGGACAATATAAATGATGCCATGCTTAAGGTAAAAGAGGAATTAAACGAATTAGAACAGGCGTATAAGGGCGGAAACGAGGCAAGCATTGAAGAAGAGCTGGGAGATTTACTGTTTGCGGTGGTAAATGTTTCAAGATTTCTGAAAGTACAGCCTGAGCTTGCACTGACAGCTACTACCAATAAATTCATCAGTAGATTTGAATATGTTGAATCCAGTGCCCAAAACCAGGGAAAACAGCTTACTGATATGACTCTGGATGAGATGGATGCGCTTTGGGATGATTCAAAGAGGTTGGAAAGGGAGAAAAAGGAGTGTTAACATGCGTATAGATAAATTTCTTAAAGTAAGCCGTATTATTAAAAGGAGAACCTTGGCTAATGAAGCCTGTGCCAAGGAGAGAGTTACCATAAACGGCCGCATTGCCAAGCCAGGTTCAGAGGTTAAAGTAGGGGATATAGTTGAAATCCGATTTGGAGAAAAACTTACCAGGCTTAAAGTGCTCAAAGTGACCGAGCATGCTAAAAAGGAAGATAGTATAGAAATGTATGAACTAATATAGGCAAATCCGCAGTAAACAGTTTTTTGAGGCTGCTTACTGCGGTATTTTTATGTCTTTTTTTAAAATGGACGTTTAACAATCCAGGGGGGTAATATGAGTGAGAGCTTGTGCATAGAATTCAAGGGCAGGAACTTTCTGTCATTCTAAGGCAGCTTTACAAACCGATGCAAGAATTTAGCTGAGTAAAGTCAGTAATTCTTATGGGTGCGAAACGGAAAAATTTGCATTGACTAAAAAATCTTTTGCTGAAGTTCAGGATAACTAAAGCTGGCTACTTAAATATATTAACCGGCTGAGAGGAGGTGCTGTTATGCCTGAGGAACGGATGAGTTTTGAGCAGCGGGCGCAGAATATTATACTAAAGGACAGAAGACGTCTTATGATATCGGGGGTAAGGCATGTTGAAAGTTTTAACGAAGAATGCATCGTGCTCGATACCGAATTAGGCATTCTGGTAATCCGGGGCATGGGAATGCATATCAACAAGCTCAATGTAGAAACCTCGGAACTTGATGTAGAAGGAGATATTATTGCGTGTGAGTATGTGGATAACGGCGGAAATCAAAGAAAAGGAGGCTTCTTCTCGGGGCTTTTCAGATAGAGAGGCGGCTTAATATATGCAAAACAGTGTAACTTATGAGTTGACGGTATTTGGAGGGGCCGGGGCGGCAGGAGTTATTATAGCCTTTCTTTATGATATGTTCAGGCTGAAACGGCGTATGGTAAAAACCAAAACCGCTATGGTTCACTTTGAGGACATAGTGTTCTGGATAATTGCTGCAATAATATTTTTCTTATCATCCTATGTTGTCAGTGACGGCGAAACCAGGGCTTATTATTATATGGGGTCCTTTTTAGGCGGGGTTTTATACTTTAGCATTTTCAGCAGCCCCATTCTATGGCTGTTAACCAGATTAATAAGAATAATTCTATGGCCCATTAAAAAACTGATAAATATATTAAGGCCCATTATAGAAATATTAATCTTCAATACTGTAAAAATATTAAAGAAAATCAGGAACAAAGCTGCATTGGAAAGCTATAAGCTAAGTATTGATTTTAGACGCCTTAGCAATACCTTTACAAAAAAATAGAACAAAGTACCCAAAAGCCTTGTTACATTAATTGGTACCGTGGTATACTACATTATATACAGTATTTACTTAAGAAAAAGGATTGGTGTAAAGTGTCGACACGAAAGACAAAAAAAGGATGGTGGCTGACACCACTTTTGGTAATTGTACTGATTTATGCGGCGTTTACTTTTACTGCCCAGTCTAATGATTTGTACATACTGAATCTGGAAATAAAACAGCTTGAACAGAAAATAGCCAGGGAAGAAGAAGAAAAGCAGCGGCTGTTAAAAGAAAGAGATGAAATTACCAGTGATGATAGTATTGAAAAAATAGCCCGGGAAAAACTTGGCATGGTAAAAGATGGAGAAAGAGTTTTTGTAGACATAAATAAGTAAATATAATGGCGGCCTTTTGGCCGCCATATTTATGCATTCCTACAGGGTAATTTTCTGCATAATATATTGGTCGTAATTATCATGACCTATAACTTCAATTCCTTGATAATACTTTTTAATGTTTCAGCAGAACGGTTTAAAAGTTTCAGCTCCTCCTCCGAAAGAGGAACTTCTAAAACCCGATTAATGCCGTTACGGTCAACTACTGTAGGAACACTGATTGCTACATCAGAGATTCCATATTGGCCCTGCAAAATGCTGGATACGGTTAAAATAGAGTGCTCATCGCGCATTATGGCCTCAACAATTCGTTCCACTGCCAAAGCCACAGCAAAATATGTTGCCCCTTTTGCATTGATAATTTCGTAAGCCGAGTTTTTTACCTCATTAAAAATTTTGTCCAGCTCATTGCAATTTTCGCACTCATTGCATTTTGCGCAATATACATCCATGGGCATACCGGCTATGGAAGTGAGGCTCCATGCCGGAAGCTCTGTATCTCCGTGCTCTCCTAAAATATATCCATGCACATTACGGGTATCAACACCTGTATGCTGCCCAATCAGGTATTTGAAGCGGGCAGTATCTAAGACGGTGCCGGACCCTAAAACCCGGTTTATTGGGAATCCTGATAACTTCCAGGTAACATAGGTCAGAATATCCACTGGATTTGTAACAACCAGCAGCAAGGTGTTTTCAGGGCTGTTATATTTAACTACCTCGGTAATAATGGATCTGAATACGGCAGTGTTCTTGTGAACCAGATCCAGGCGGGTTTCTCCCTCTTTCTGGTTTGCTCCTGCAGTAATAATTATCAAATCGGAATCCTTACTGTCTTCGTAACTGCCCTGATATATTTTAACCGGTTTTGCAAAAGGCAGCCCGTGATTTAAATCCATTGCTTCGCCCCTAGCTTTTGTTGTATTAATATCGATTAGTACCAGCTCAGAGAAAAGTCCGTTCAGCATAAGAGTATATGCTGTAGTGGAGCCTACAAAGCCAGCGCCGATAACCGTAACTTTTTGTATTTCCTTTTTGCTCATAATTTCACTTCCTTAACAGATGCAGTCCTTTACCAGCAAAGGCGGCGGGAACATCTTTTATTTTATTATAGTTATTTACCACTATATAGAAAAGTATAACAAAAAAAGGCGATACAATCGCCTTTTTAGTAGATATATGCTACCGCTACTCACATACGCCATCCGAACGCCAGCAAATAATGTTATCCTACTTGTCATTGCTATGAATACACCATGTGGAACCTTTAGCCAATGTCATGCGTAC
>DUNT01000096.1 GCA_012839205.1 Clostridiaceae bacterium | reverse complement strand
TTAAATCCCATAAAGTTATTATTGATTTGCCTAAGCCAATCATTGGAAAAACCTTGTTTTATGAGGAAGCTGAATTTTCAAGTCATATAACAAATATTAAACGTTTTCTTTTAGATAATGAAAACTACCATTTATACATGCTCCCTGAAAGTCCTTTTGAAAACGTCTTTATTTCGGTTTTTGGGGAAACTCAGTCCATCGTGGTGAAAGTAGAAAATCACGCAACAGTATTTCTTTTTAATCATCCAACCATGAATCGTGCCTTTTCTTCATACCTTAATTCAATTGCAGAAAAGGCTATGCCGTGTGAATAAAGAGAATATCGATTATCCCACCTCTCTGGTGGCTGTTTGGAGGAATGAGTCCTTATGAAACAATTGCCGGTTTTTATAATTACAATTATTATTTGCTTATTATTCACAGGCTGCGGCCCTAGGAGCCATGATGGTCCACCCGATCCGGGTACACCTGAACCACCTTTTCATGATGGTGGTTTCGTGAGTGAATATGGAACCATGACTTTTAACGGAGACGGAAAAACCGTTTATATAGATTTTTCGCCTGAATATCTTGAAGTGTTAAATAATCCTCCAAATGAGGAAACGTATTCCTATGCTTTCACATGGTATAGCTTTGGTGAATGCCGATACGATGTGGCCACAGAGTTTAAAATCTATAACGACGCAAGTGATACCAGTCTTAACTTTTCCCTCTATCTTGAGGGTGAAGGCACCACTAAAGATAAAATTGCCTTTTCCTATCCGACACCCGAGGATCAAAATGTAGTTTTCCACAGAAAAAGTGATTGATTTTGGTCTTTAATCTCTGGTCAAAGCATACTTTACAGAATACTCCTTGTATTGCTGTACAAAATCACTATTTGGATCATGCTTGGCTTTATACAGGTAATCATGCATGTTCATACTGTCATGTGACATTTCAATAACGCATCCGGCTATGTTAGAACAATGGTCGGATATACGCTCCAAAACCGTTAATAAATCAGAGAATACAAATCCCATACCGATTGTACACTCGTTACTCTGCAATCTTGTAACATGCTGCTTTTTAATGGTGCTCTTCAAATCATCTATTACTTCTTCAAGAGGATCTACCTTTGACGCTAAAGCAAGATCATCCTCAGTAAATGCCTTAATTGCTTTCTCCACCACTTCGTCCACAGCCGCAATCATAACATCCAATTCTTTTTGTGCCGGCTCTGAGAACACTATGTTTTTATCATATATCTCTTGGGCAGATTCTGTAATATCCATTGCATAATCCGCAATACGCTCGAACTCACCTATCAGGAAGAGGATTTTAGCTGCTTCTGTAGAATCGTCAGCCGATAAACTTTGACTGGACAGTTTAACTAGATATGTCCCCAAAGCATCCTCATACATATCTGTTTGGTGTTCTGCATCCTTTACCTTTTCTACTTTACTTTCATCATAATTATGAATAAGCTCAAATGCCTGCTTTATAGCATTCATAGAAGTAAAGGCCATTTCCTTTGCCACCTCACGGCTGCGGTTAATGGCTAAAGCCGGAGTGGAAAACAAACGGGCATCCAGTAATGATACCTTATCTTGTTTATTATCATCTGGAATAGTCCTGTAAGCCAGCTTTTCAAGCAACTCGCTAAATGGTAGCAGAAGAGCAGTACATAGAATATTAAATACAGAGTGGGCAATTGCGATATAAAAGTGATTTGCTGCCTGATTAACAAATGCAAAGTTGAATAGATTATTTAAAACAATAAACAGTGTAATAAAGACCCCTGAACCGATTATATTAAAATATAAATGAACCAGTGCTGCACGGCGGGCATTCTTATTTGCACCCACTGAAGAAATTAGTGCCGTAACACATGTACCGATATTTTGCCCCATTATTATAGGTATAGCCGCCCCCATTGTAATCTGTCCTGTTGCAGATAATGCTTGCAGAATACCTACAGAGGCTGATGAACTTTGTATGATACCCGTTACTATAGCACCAACCAGCACACCCAGTATCGGATTTGAAAATGCTACAAATAAATTACGGAACCCTTCCATTTGACCTAATGGTTCAACAGCCGCTGACATGGTTCCCATACCATAAATCAATGTGGCAAAACCAAGAAGAATCAAACCAATATCCTTTTTCTTTTGATTTTTTACAAACAGAAAATAAATAATGCCAATCAGGGCGAGAACAGGAGTAAAGGAAGATGGTTTCAACAATTGAATAAACAGACTGCTGCCTTGAATACCTGCCAGGCTCAAAATCCAAGCTGTAACTGTTGTACCTACATTTGCCCCCATAATAACATGTATGGCTTGTTTCAAGGTCATTATGCCGGAGTTAACAAACCCCACCACCATTACTGTTGTTGCCGAAGAGCTTTGTACAATGGCTGTGACAGCTACACCCATCAAAAACCCGTTAAGTTTTTTTGATGTTAACCGCTCCAGTAAACCCTTGAGTTTATTTCCTGCACTTTTTTCCAGACCTGTACCCATAAGGTTCATGCCGAAGAGGAACAATGCCAATCCGCCTATCAATTCTAGTAAACCAAATAAATCCATGTGTCCACCTACATATTTGCAAAATCAGACAAAATTATATCATATTTATTATCTTTATAAAATGCTATTTTAGAATTTGTTTTATTTAACATTCTCTCTATCCATATTTTTTATTACAGATTCTTTTTTTGTATTAAGATACGAGCAGAGAGTACTATATACAATGTATTTATTTTTGTAGATAAAAAGCTGAAAAAAATTGATTAATAAAACTATTCAACAATATAAGAAATAATATACTCTGTATTCTTTTCAAGAGTCATGTCCGGGGCGTGATCAATCCACTTACCCGTCAATCCAAGCTCTTGGATCATAATTTCAAAATGACACATAGCAATACCGATGTCCAGCCTTTGTATATCGTATCCCAACGTCTCTTTATAGCCAAGTGCTCTACATAAGTAAAAGTGAAACATACCACCGTTTTTGACAATTCTCCATGGTTGTTTGTTTCTGGCTGAAGGAGCAATCCGAACCATGTCAAGCACCTCAGCAAATTTATCATCAGTTTCTCTTTTGAGAGGTTTTCCAAAGCTCCCGTCAAAGAATAATTCCGACCAATCTTTCCGATTGACAGACCCCGCACTCTTTACGAATAATGAATCAATAAAGTTCCTTTTTTCTTTAGCATAACCTACGGGGGTTACTACCGGAATTATTTCATTTTCCTTTAACCCTACAGCTTTTGCAAAGTTTGCTCTGTTGAATGTGCCACCCAGCCAACATGTACCCAAACCCAAAGACGTAGCATAAAGAATAATTTTTTCAAAAGCATAGCCCAGATTTTCTTCATATCTGTAAACCTTCTCTGTTACTCCGCAGATAAATGTTTTCGCGCCACTAATAACTCCGTAGGTACCGAGTTTTGTTTGTGGGCCCATATCATCCGTATCCAATAGTACAAATCTGGTTGTCGGCTCAAACGGCGAGGCCACATCAGCTATATATTTTTCTAACTTATCCCTCATTTCCTGTGATATTGATTCATCTTTGTATGTTCTAATAGATTTTCTCTGTAAAATTGCTTGTTTGACGTTCATATAAAATAATCCTCCCTTGAGATATATTAAGATTCATTCACATATGCATCTTTTCCTTTGATGTATCTATATATGAATCTCTAATACTTGCTCATCCTTTAGCTTTGCGCCTTTTTAAATAGAAATAAAGACCCACAACGCAAATAATCACGCCCATTATGGCAGGCTTTAGTATGGAAAGTCCGGCATCGCCGCTGAAAATAACACTCCAGAGAACCTTCAGGATTGCTGCACCAATTACAATACCTAAAAGCCATTTCCAGCTTCTTTTCCATGCAGCTATAATAAGCATTGCAAAGAAAACAGGCACCAATAGGCTCATTAATATTTTGGGAGCAGTCCAGGCGCCCTTTAAATATTCCATTTCGTATGCAAGAAATGATAATACTTGGGGACTGCTTTTTGCCGGTGCCGGAAACCAAAACATACTGGTAAACAATGCAAATATTGATGCAAATATACCCGTTAAGCTTTTTTTAAAAGCAAATAT
>DUNT01000095.1 GCA_012839205.1 Clostridiaceae bacterium | reverse complement strand
CCGTCCCTTACTTTGGAACTGGATTCCCATACCGCAGATGCAGGTGTGGATACACGTGTTGAAGCATTTTTGGATGTGGTGAGCCGTTACAGAGATATGGAAACCTCGGCAAAGGGTAAACTAAAATTGGGCTCAAGACCTTTTGAGACAGCAGAAGTGGTGAGAATATCCAATAAAGTCTATGTTGTTACCCCTGACCGAGAAAAGTATCCGATAGATCATCCCAAGGTAAAGATTTTAGTACCTTCAATGGGAGAAGTCGGAGCAAAGATGCTGGCGGCCACCTTGAGCTATGTAGGAGCAAATACCGTTGCTCTTCCTCCTCCCGGAGAAAAAGAGCTTAATTATGGCAGAAAATATACCTCCTGCAAGGAGTGTCTTCCCCTTTTACTTACATTTGGCAGCCTTGTACGCTATATAGAAGAGGAGTGGAATGGCGAGGACATACTGGTAAACTTTATGCCTGAGGCTTCGGGTCCCTGCAGATTTGGCCAGTACAATGTTATGATGAGGGAGCTGGTGGGCCAAAAGGGTCTTAAGAACGTTGCCATGCTGTCTTTAACGGCTGAAAACTCATATGCCGGTTTTGGTGTAAAATTTGCCCTGAGGGCGTGGCAATCCATTGTGATTTCCGATGTTCTGGATGATATGTACAGCGCTATTCTTGCCCTGGCGAAAGATCCCGAATCAGCAATAGAGGTATTTAAGAAGGTTGCAGATAATCTGATTGAAGCTATCAGAACAAAGCCCTGGCCGGAGTTGAGAAGAAGAATAGTGGCGGCTTCAAAACGGCTGGGGGCTATTCCCCGCAAGGCAGAGCTTGAGGATATCCCCTCTATTGCATTGACAGGAGAAATATATGTGAGAAGGGACGAATTCTCACGCAGATACCTTGTCGACAGACTCAGCCAAAAAGGCTTCTGGGTGAGGATAGCCCCTGTTGGAGAATGGATTCATTACTGCGATTATATTGTTCAGAATAAATTGGTTGCAAAATCTAATTTCTTTGATCGTGTAAAGAACCGACTGACCTGCATGGTGAAAAACCCTTATGAGTTTGAGATCAAATCCATCCTGGCCCAGTCGGGATTATATAAAATGAGTGAAAGTCACGTAGAGGAACTGGTGGAGGCTGCTTCCGAGGTTATATCACCACGGCTGACGGGGGAGACGGTGTTAACTGTCGGAGCGGCTTTAAGCGAGCTGGTGGAAGAGGTTGATGGTGTTATTGCTCTTGGCCCCTTTGGCTGTATGCCAGCCAGGATTTCAGATGCTCTGGTGACTCAGAATCTGAAGGATACAAAACTCAAGGTATCCAAAGAAAAAGAGCTGGTTAAGCGAGTAATGGAGGAGCATCCCGCTTTGCCCTTCCTCACAATTGAAACAGACGGCAATGCTTTCCCGCAATTGATTGAGTCACGGCTGGAGGCGTTCTTGCTGCAGGTTGAACGGGTGCACCAGACCACAAAAAAGTCAAAGGATCTTATATCCTGAGCGGAACGCAGTGAAGTCGAAGGGCCTTATACGCCAACGTAAAAGATTCTTCATTCCGCTTCGCTTCATTCAGAATGACAGGGAGAGTAGGATTCTTCGCTTCGCTCAGAATGACACAAGGGGGGCTCAGAATGACAGGATAGTGTCACCCTGAGCGGAACGCAGTGTAGTCGAAGGGTCTTATACGTCAACGTAAAAGATTCTTCATTCCGCTTCGCTCCATTCAGAATGACAGGGAGGGTAAGATTCTTCGCTTCGCTCAGAATGACACAAGGGGGGCTCAGAATGACACAAGGGGGGCTCAGAATGACAGAGAGGGTTAGATTCTTCGGCATGCTCCCAATGGCATATTAAATTACTCTAAAGTAAGGCCGGCTGTTAGCCGATAATTCTACTGTAGAAATAATTATCAAAGGAGCATAATTTTTTATGATAAGAGGGCTCTATACATCAGGCTACAGTATGCTTACCTTAAACAGGAAGATGGACGTAGTATCCAACAACATGGCAAACGTGAACACCAACGGCTTTAAAAAAGATGTCGTTGTGTTCGAGGAATTTTCTGATGTATTGGCTAAACGCTTCTTTGATGGCAGCGACAATTCCCCGGTGCCGGTCAGAATAGGCAATATGACATTATATAATGATATAGCCGAGGTTCATACCGACTTTACCCAGGGGGCATTGGAGAACACCGGCATTAACACTGATGTTGCTATTGAGGGGGATGAAAGCGCCTTTTTCTGCATAGCTGTTCCCCAGGGCAACCAGCTTCTGGAGTATTACACCAGGGACGGAGCATTTAAACTTGATTCTAACGGTCGTCTTGTTACAAGGGACGGTTACTCGGTTATGGGCCAGAACGGACCTGTAATGCTCAATGGTTCCGAGTTTACCATTTCCTATACAGGCGAAATAATACAGGATGGAGAAACGGTTGATATCTTAAGAATCCGAAAGTTTGAAAACCCAGAATCCTTAAGAAAATACGGTTTTAATCTCTTAACAGCAACGGCAGGAAGCCAGGACGGCATATTTGAAGGAACAATCCACCAGGGTTTTGTTGAACGCTCCAATGTGGATTCAGTAAAAGAGATGGTGGATATGATTACAGTCCTGAGAGCTTATGAATCCAATCAAAAGCTCATTCAATACCAGGATTCAACACTGGAAAAGGCCGTTAATGAAATAGGAAGAATTTAAATTAAATTAATAAATAGATTTCACAGGATGTAAATAAGGATAAGGATGTCCAGAAATAAAAAGGTGAAAACCTATGATGAGAGCACTTTGGACCGCAGCGTCCGGCATGAAGGCCATGCAATTCAATGTTGACACGATATCAAATAACCTCGCCAATGTTAACACCACAGGCTATAAAAAAGAAAAGGCTGAATTTGAAGATATTTTGTATGTTACAATGCAAAATGCATATTCAGCCGAAGATGCCCAAAGACCGGTTAACTTGCAGGTAGGCCACGGCGTTGTTGCCAGAGCTACTTCCAGAGACTTTTCTTCCGGAAATTTAGAGCAGACCAACAATAAGCTGGACATGGCAATTGAAGGTGTAGGCTTTTTTGCTGTAAGGGGAGTCGATGGAAACGCTTACTACACCAGAGACGGCAGCTTTAAGGTAGCAATGACCTATGATGGGAAAATGCTCACCAACTCCAAAGGCTACCCGGTTCTTGATCAGGATGGCATGGAAATATATTTTGACGGGGATATAGCTAATTACGAAATTCAGCCCTCAGGCGAGATTACTTACAAAGATGTGGAGACGGGGGTTACTCTTCCTACAGGTCAGTACATAGGACTGTTCCAGTTTGAAAATCCCATGGGCCTTGAAGCCGTAGGCGGAAATATGTACAGAAGCAATACCGCTTCCGGTGAACCCATTATTGACTTTGAAACCGAGAATCCCAGCACCATTCGGAATTATTTCCTGGAGTCATCCAATGTTCAGGTTGTGGAGGAAATGGTTAAGCTCATTACTGCACAAAGAGCATACGAGCTGAACTCAAAGGCTATCACCACATCGGACGAAATGCTGCAGACGGCAAATAATATCAGACGATAATACATTTTACAGGCTGGCCGCCAATGGCACGAATTATGCCAATAAAGGATAAAGTATGAAAATTGAAGGATTTGGACAGCTTAATTATACCGATAAAATAAAAGCTAACCAGGCACAGACCGATGCTGCCGAATTTGAAAGCGTTCTTCAAAAAGCTTTTGATGAAGGTGACAAGAAAAAACTCAAAGATGCGTGTGACGAGTTTGAATCCATCATGCTTCAAATACTGTATAAACAAATGAAAGCTACTGTTCCCGAAAGCGAATTCATAGAAAAAAGCAGTGCACGGGCAATGTTCGAGGATATGCTGGATGAGACTCTCATGGAAAAAAGCAGCCACAGAGGCGTTGGCATTTCTGATATGATGTACAGGCAGCTAAGTGCTCAGATGGACAGGACGTACAAAATTCAGACATTGGATGAGGACGCTGATAATGTAGCCCAGCTCAATGCAAATCCGGCTGCACTGGAGGAATCCAAACCTACCCAGCCGGATACACAAGAGGGTACCGAGCCCGAAATTAAACCGGACGGAGCTGAAACCTTTGAAGATTAGGAGTTTACAGGTAATAGCCCTGTTAATTATATCAATAACAGTTCTTTGGATTTTATGCCCTGCCATAGCCAGAAACATTTCTGCTGAGGACGGGCATAACTCATGTAATGAGCAAAAAAGTGAAGTGCCGATTGCTCCCTCTGCCACTTTGCCCATACCAACTTCCACACCTTCGGCGATACCTGCGCCTCTCTATAAATATTACAATATTACCGAGGACAAATCGGATTTTAATCTTTCAATGCATGTTCTGGAGCTTAACCCTTCTAACCCGGAGCTTATTTTCAGGCCTGTTTTATCCCATAAAACTCTATTTGGCTATGAATATTTAAGTGTGATGTATGATACCTGGCAGGCAAAAGTGGCTGTAAATGCAGGTTTTTCTCATTCCAACGGTATGCTGGGTGGATTGTTTGCAATTGATGGTAAGCTCTATACTGCTGCAACAGGCAATTTTCCGGCATTGTTTTTAGATAAGGGAAAGGCTTATATAGAAGACGTTGCAAGCAGAGTATGGGTGGAAGGCGATGGTATATTATTAGATAATTTATTCTATAACAACTATTCCAAAAAAGAAGGCATATATGTTTTTACACCTTTATACGGAACCATGAACAGACTTGATGTAAGGCACCTGAATGCTGTTGTTTCCAATGGCGAGGTCAGAGGCCTTATTATGAGAAACAAATCCTATGAGATTCCAAAGGATGGATTTTTAATAAGTGCCATCGGCAAAAAAGCTGAAGCCAGGCTTGAAGAGCTTGTAAAACCGGGTATGAAACTGGAGCTTAGATTTGATATTTATAATGGCGATGATAGTTTCACCGGGTTTGATTGGGCATACGAGTGCGGAAGCTGGATTCTTAAGGATTATGAGATCATTGTCCCCGAAAAGGACGGATGGGTAGGAACAATGCAAACCCGGGTTCCACGCACAGCTGTAGGGGTAAAAGAGGACGGAACGGTGGTATTTCTTGTTGCAGACGGAAGACAAAAAGGTTTAAGCGATGGCCTTACCGGCAAGGAGCTGGGACAAAAACTTCTTGATTTAGGAGTTAAAGACGCTGTAAATCTCGATGGCGGTGCCTCCTCCGAGATGATAGTGGAGGGTAAGATAGTAAACAGCCCATCTGCCGGCAGAGAGCGGATGCTGCCCTGTGCCTTTATAATTAAGTAACCTGCTTACTGATTATTTCCTACAGTGCCCCCTCATGTCATTCTGAGCCCCAGCGAAGAATCTTAAAGATTCTTCACTTCACTTTGCTCGTTCAGAATGACATACTTTGGTGTCATCCTGAGGGTCGCGTAGCGGAGTCGAAGGATCTTTCGCGTATACTGATAAATTCTTTAGCTGAAATTAAAAATCACAAATAGCCATTATTATTCATTGATTTCCCCTATTTCAGGATACCACTCCAAGAGGTTTTTATTTGCCTCTTCCAATTGCCGATAATATTTCGAATACGAAGGGCTCAATTCTTTTAACGCAGAAATAAATACATCATAGTATCCTATTGTTTTATTAAATTCTTTGGTGTATTCCATGAGTTTATATGCCGGGGAATTTTTATATTCATCGGACTTTTTATATGCCAGATACTGCTCCAGAATCTCTTTTTTATCAGCAAGAAAATCATCGGGGTTTTCTATGGATTTCTTTGTGTTCTCAATCATTTCTGTTATTTGCTCTGTGCCGATGTCCCTTGTACTCTCAGTTAAATATTCCTGCAAATCCTCTGGCAAGGTAAATGGCGGAACATTGTCCAAAAAAGAAATTATTCTTTCAAAAGCTGATTGTTGGCTCTCTGTTCTGATTGGATCATTTAAGAATGGGGCAAAATGCAGGCATATAAATCGGCCAAAATATCCCGGGAATGCTTCCAGGAGCTTTTCTGTTATTGTTTTACTGTTGTTGGTTGCTTGTAATTCCTTGCTGATTTCAGAATAACTATAGCCCTGGCTCAATTTATCAAGAAGTTGTTTTTTAGCCTGTTCCCTTTGAAAACTCAGCTCTTTTTGCACCGACAAGTTTTTCAAAGCAGCTTTGGACTTATCAGAAAGAACCGATTTAATTTCATTAGTGCCCAGACCAAGCTGCCGAAGGATAGAAATTTTATTAAGTCTCTCTATATCGCTTTGACTGTAATCCCTGTATCCGTTCTCTAAAATATTTGGGTTGACTAAGCCTTGCATAGTATAGTACTCTATGGCTTTTTTTGTCAGGCCTGTGATTTTGCTTGCTTCATTTATTAACATAACCATCACCTAATATTTAGCATAAGCCAATACCCAGGGTGCCAGTCAAGAGCTTGTTTCAATATTTTTATTCTTCAATGCGAAAGGCAGGCACGATGAGCGGATATCATCTGAGTGGAGTGCAGTGTTATCATAAATTCGTCCTGAACGAAGCATAGCCACCCTTTATGTCACCCTGAGCGTAGCGCAGCGAAGTCGAAGGGTCTTATAAGATTCTTCATTCCGCTTCGCGACCTTCAGAATTCCCACGTGATACCCGCACCACGATAAATGAATTTAAGCAGGGAGGAAAGTGGAGGAACCGCTGCCGATGTCATGCGCAAAGCGGAGCATGGATCGCGGAGCGGCGCGAATAATTTCCGGATGAAATTCCTGAGGGCACGCATGACATTGGCTAAAGGTTGCACATGATGTATTCATAGCAATGACAGAGGGGTGTAACCTGGGCGGAACGCAGTGGAGTCGAAGAGTCTTTTGTACTTAACCTAAGAATGGGGTATTAAACCAATTGAAAATGCTTTATAATATAACTGAATTATTATAAGTTTAATTTTTTGGAGGAGAAGTAAGTATGGCAAAACGTGGATTTCCCAAGGGCATGGGCGGCATGGGAGCAAATATAAACAATCTGATGAAGCAGGCCCAGAAGATGCAGCAGGATATGGCAAAGGCCCAGGAAGAACTGGCTGAACAAACAGTAGAAGCCACTGTCGGCGGTGGAGCGGTTACGGTAATAGCCACCGGTGCAAAGGAAATTCGTGAGGTCCGTATTTCCAAAGAAGCGGTTGATCCGGACGATGTGGAAACCTTGCAGGATATGGTTCTTGCTGCGGTAAACGAGGCTATGAGACAGGCTGACGAGCTGGCTAAAAATGCTATGGGCGGAGTTACAGGATCCTTAGGAAATATCCCGGGGCTATTTTAAATGGATTACTTTGCATTACCGGTTCAAAAACTGATAGAAGAGTTCGAAAAGCTGCCGGGCATAGGTCGAAAGACCGCTCAGCGGCTTGCTTTTCATGTTTTGAATCTGTCAGAGGACAGAGTAATCGGCTTTGCCAGGGCACTGGTGGAAGCCAAGCGAAAAACTAAAGACTGCTCAGTATGCCACAATCTTACCGACACCGACCCTTGCCGTATATGCAGCTCCGAAAAGCGTGATCATTCTGTTATTTGTGTAGTACAAAATTCAAGAGATGTGGTGGCTATGGAAAGGGTCAGAGAATACAAAGGACTTTACCATGTTTTAAATGGCCTTATTTCGCCTCTGGATGGCACAGGACCCGATGACATTAATATTAAGTCATTAATTAAACGTGTGGCAAATGGGAAGATTTCGGAGGTGATTCTTGCCACCAGCCCGACTGTAGAGGGTGAGGCTACAGCTGTTTATCTTTCCAAAATATTAAAGCCGCTGGGTGTAAAAACTACACGCATAGCTCAGGGGATTTCTGTAGGCGGAGATTTAGAGTATGCAGACGAGGTGACTCTTTACAAATCACTTGAAGGACGAAGAGAAATATGAAAGGAGCATCAGGTATGAAGGTACGGAAAGCTATTATACCCGCAGCTGGGTTAGGCACAAGATTTTTGCCCGCTACTAAGGCACAGCCAAAGGAAATGCTCCCGATTGTTGACAAACCGACTATTCAATTCATAATTGAAGAGGCAATTGCTTCAGGGATAGAAGACATTCTCATAATTACCGGCAGAGGAAAAAGAGCTATTGAAGACCATTTTGACAGATCCCTCGAGCTTGAGGAAGAACTCAGGAAAAAGGGTAAGGAGGGTCTTTTAGAGCAGGTTCGTCAGATTGCAGACTTAGCCAACATACACTATATCAGGCAAAAAGAAGCCAAAGGGCTGGGGCATGCCATTTATTGTGCCCGGTCATTTATTGGGAATGAGCCTTTTGCGGTACTCCTGGGTGATGATATTGTAGACGCTGAAGTTCCATGCCTGAAACAGATGATTGAAGTCTATGGTGAATACAGAACATCTATCTTAGGTGTACAGCATGTTGCCGCTGAAGATGTATCCAAGTATGGGATAGTTGAAGGCAAGCAGATTGACCTGAGAGTATTCAAAGTTAAGACTTTGGTTGAAAAGCCTGAACCAGAACAAGCACCGTCTAATATAGCTATTTTAGGAAGATACATAATTACTCCCGCAATTTTTTCATATCTGGAAAAAGCAAAACCCGGCAAAAACGGTGAGATTCAATTGACGGATTCTCTTTGTGAACTGGCAAAGACAGAACCTATGTATGCGTATGACTTTGTGGGCAGACGCTATGATGTGGGTAATAAGCTGGGCTTTTTGCAGGCTACGGTAGAGTTTGCCCTGAAAAGAGAGGATTTACGCCCCGAGTTTATGGCTTATTTAAAAGAGATAATATAAGAGCGATAGGATAAATAGAAATCATTCTGAGTACCTTTTGTTATTCTGAGCATCGGCGAAGAATTTTGCCTCTCTGTCATTCTGGTGTGTCCAGCAAGCTAGATTGTGCTAGCCGGTGAAAGTCCGGTCCCGGTAATCGCCAAGGAGCCGGGTAGCAAGTCCCGGTGCGTCGCAGTAATGCGGGGTGCTAAGCGGGATGG
>DUNT01000094.1 GCA_012839205.1 Clostridiaceae bacterium | reverse complement strand
GATTAAAATCTTAAAAAATGGACCTTATCTTGTATCAGGCAGTATACCTTTATCAGAGAAAATTATCGTTTCTATTGACGAGGAAAATAAGTATATAGATGGACAGAAACTGCCCCAATCTGAGGAATACGTCCTTTGTCGTTGTGGGAAGTCAAATACTGCTCCGTTTTGTGACGGAACCCACGTAAAAACGGACTTTGATGGTACCGAGACTGCCGAAAAAAACACGTATGAAGATAGAAGTGAATTACTGGAAGGTCCCGGAATTGACCTTTTAGATGATAATAGGTGTGCTTTTGCACGTTTCTGCCATAGGAAAAAAGGGGATGTGTGGCAGCTAGTAGAAAACTCGTTTAATGAAGAAAACATTCAGGAAGCGATACGCGGTGCTTGTGATTGCCCTACTGGCAGACTTGTAGCAAGGGATAAACAAGGGAATGAGATTGACCCGGAGTATGAACCATCAATTGATATCATTCAGGACTATCAAATGTCAGTAAGCGGCGGTATTTTTGTTAAAGGGAAAATACCCATTGAGTCTTCCGACGGTTCGACATATGAGGTAAGAAACCGGGTAGTGCTGTGCCGCTGCGGCAAATCCAAAAACAAACCCTTTTGCGATGCCACACATCTTTTGGTCGATTACGTTGATAAATAGTAGGCTTATTTACACTTTATATCTATGATAAATTAAACAAATTAATGTCAGTACCCCGCAATACCCCACGGTGGGGTACAGGTATTTTACAAGGTTTGAAAAGCCCGTAAGGCTGGCTAAAAAAGCCAAGCAAGAGCATGCCAGTACAACGAAAGTAGTTGATTTTGCGTTCAGATTACAAATCCTTGCCGCAAAACCATATAAATCGCCCACTGCAGAGGTGTAGATTTCTGCCAGTAAGACTGTTGCGTATATGATCCTAACCTCGGGAGAAATATTCCGGACAACCATAATCATTGGAATTTCTAAATGCTTAATTGAATCTGCATTTACATATAGAGTCAGGAATATTGCAGCAGCTCCTATGCCAAGTCCGATTCCTCCTAAAAGAGCACCGTTTTTGATGGTTTTTCTGTCTTGAGCCTGATTACCCAGAGGACCCAGTATAGAGATTGAGGGAATGATATTATAGGATATGTAAAGTATTGAAGCCCACAGCCAATTTCGCAGCATTATGGGCCGCTCAATACCACTATGGCTTATTTCTGATAAAGGCGGAGATTTTAAGAGGGTTACAATACTAACTAATACAGCTGATAGCACTAAGAAAGGAACAACAATACTTATAGAATTTATGATGCTGTTAAAGCCGCCTAAAACCGTAATGACGGTAATAGTGGCCATAAACAGACTGCCCAGCAGAGGATTCAGATTGAATTCCTGATGGAAAAGAGCTCCGGACCCTGCTATCATTGCGGTTAAAGCACCAAAGAGGAAAAATGTTATTACAATATCGGAGAAGGTGCCAAGATACCGGCCACCTACTTTTCTTACTATGGGAAGATGCGAGGTAACATTAAGTTTCCAGCCTAAATCCATAATAATATAACCAAAATAAATGAACAGAACTGTAATTATGAAAATTCCTATAAGGCCTTTTCTGCCGAAGCTGACAAAGAATTGAAGGATCTCCTGGCCTGAGGCGAAGCCAGCGCCAACAATGGTTCCTATATAGGTTCCGGCAACCTGAAATGTAGTGATTCTTTTATTTTTCAACCAAATTACGCTCCTATTATTTAACCCTACCATAAGAATATCCTTTAAAAAAACAAAATAGCACTAAAAGTCTTTTTTTCACGACTTTACCTGGCTGACTTTCAAAATGGCATATGAGAACCTAAAGTCCATATAGCAACCAGAGAGCATTGAATCATGATTTTGCTGCTTTTGCAGCTTTAATCATGGTATAATATTTTTGGTTTTATTTACTGTTATGAAACGATAATACCGTAAAGACATTTTGTTAGGAGAAGAACATGGACGAAATCTATCTTCCGGCTCTGTTAAAGTGTGAATTATTTAATAATATTGAAAAAGATGAGCTGAAGTCGCTGTTAATCTGTCTGAAGCCTTTAGTTCAAACCTATCCTAAAAATGCTATTGTAGTTAGAAACGGGGAAAGATTAGACAGCTTGGGGATTGTTCTTGAAGGCGAGGCTTCGGTTATTAAGGAGAGCATTTCGGGAAACCGGATTTTGCTTAAAAATATCGGTATAGGCGAGATGTTTGGAGAGATAGCGGTTTTTGCACGTCAAAATGAGTGGCCGGCTTTGGTTCAGGCTATTACTCCGTTAACTGTTTGCTTCTTTCCTAAAAACAAAATAATAGATCAATGCACAAATGCATGTCAATGGCACAATTCTTTGGTGAGGAATATGCTGGGGGTGGTTTCAGAACGAGCTTTGAAGCTGAGCAAAAAAATGGAGTATATCTCAATAAAAACTATGAGATCTAAGCTAAGTACGTTTATTTACGAACAATACCTTAAAAGAAAAACCACTACATTTACACTTCCAATGAACCGCCAGCAATTAGCTGACTTCTTGAATGTTTCAAGGCCATCCATGTCCCGGGAACTTTCAAGAATGAGAGATGAAGGTATTATTGATTTTCACCTGTCGGCTTTTAGAATTCTGGATATTGAAAAATTAAAAGAGTATTGCGAATAAGTTTAGAGAGGGGATTAGCAAATATGAACGAGAAGAATAAGGATATTGCTACCAGGGTAAAGGGGTTAAGGCTTTTATCAGGACTTTCGATTGAAGAGGTTGCCAAAACTTTTGGTGTCAGTGCAACTCTTTATGAACAGTATGAAAAAGGTGAAGATGATATTCCGGTTAGCCTTCTTAATGAAATATCAAATTATTACGGGGTTGATATGACCGAGATTCTTACAGGAACTTCACCAAAACTCCGTGATGTTTGCTATGTAAAGAAAGGGGAGGGCTTAAGAGTCGAACGTTATGATCAATACGAGTTTCAGAGCCTTGCCTATAAGTATGCAAAAAGAAAGATAGAGCCGCTGCTTGTAACGCTGATACCGGGCAAAGACCCTGAACTTGTCTCTCATAAGGGACAGGAGTTTAACTATTGCCTTGAGGGGCGAATGAAGGTGATAGTAGGCCAGGATGAGTATATTTTAGAGCCGGGGGACTCTTTGTATTTTAACCCAATGATACTCCATAAAATGCTTCCGTTGGACAATAAAGAAGCTAAATTTTTAACGGTGATTCTACTTTAGGAGGATAAAAGAGATGAATCTAGCGCACCGCTATTTAGAAAAAGAAACATTTACCAGCTATGAAGACTTTGCAAAAAACTTAAAGATTAATGTCCCCGAATCATTTAATTTTGCCTACGATATTATCGATGAATATGCCCGCCTGGAGCCGGAACGACTGGCTTTGGTCTGGTGTGACGATCACGGGGAAGAGAGATATTTTACCTTTGCCGATTTAAAATTCTGGTCTGATAAAACTGCGAATTTTTTAAAGGCAAATGGAATAAAAAAAGGCGATAAAGTTATGCTCATTTTAAGAAGGCGTTATGAGTTCTACTTTTTCTGCTTTGCCCTGTGCAAAATTGGCGCTGTTTATATTCCTTCAACAAATCAGCTTAAAGAAAAGGATATCGTATACAGGAACAATGCCGCAGGGGTAAAGATGATAGTATCGTATAACTGGCCTGAGGTTATCGACAGTATTGAAAAATCGATGCCTGATTCACCGACACTTGAAACCACCGTATTGGTTGGTGGGGATTGTGGAGGCTGGATTAATTATGATAAAGAGATTACAAATGCTTCAGATACCTGGATAAGACCCACGGGAAGCGAAGATACAAGTAATCCCGACCTTATGCTGATATACTTTACCTCCGGTACCACCAGCATGCCTAAAATGGCATGTCATGATTTTACCTATCCTTTGGGGCATATCGTAACTGCAAAGTATTGGCAGCGGGTGGTGGAAAATGGCCTTCACCTTACAGTTGCCGAATCAGGCTGGGCCAAGTTTGGCTGGGGAAAGCTATATGGACAGTGGATTTGTGGAGCAGTTCAGTTTGTTTATGATATGGAGCGGTTTGATGCCGATAAACTCCTTAAAATGATTGAAAAGTACAAACTGGCAACATTTTGTGCGCCTCCGACAATCTACCGATTCTTAATACAGCAGGATTTATCAAATTATGATTTATCTTCTCTGGTCCACTGCTCAACTGCAGGCGAGCCATTGAATCCTCAGGTATTCTATACCTTTGAGAAAGCTACTGGACTTAAGATACTAAATGGCTTCGGACAATCAGAATCCACCGTTATGATAGCGAATTTCGAATGGTTGGATATAGATCCCGGGGCTATGGGAAAGCCAAATCCCATTTACAATATTGATATTGTGGATGAAGACGGAAAGTCTGTTCCTGCGGGAGTTGAGGGTGAACTGGTTGTAAGGGATGTGGATACCAACAAACCTGTGGGACTTTTTAACGGCTATTATAGAAATGAAGAGGCTACAAAAAAGGTTTGGCATGATAATACATACCACACTGGGGACGTTGTATATAAGGATGAGCATGGACTGTTATGGTTTGTAGGAAGAAATGACGATGTAATTAAAGCCTCCGGTTACCGCATTAGCCCCTTTGAGGTAGAAAGCGCGTTAATAGAGCATCCGGCTGTGGTTGAATGTGCAGTGACAGGTGCTCCCGACCCAATCAGAGGAACGGTGGTAAAAGCAACAGTTATTCTGGGTAAGGGTTATACCCCTTCAGAAGAATTAAAGCATGAGATACAGATGTATGTAAAAAGTGTTACAGCACCATACAAGTATCCCCGAATCATAGAATTCGTTGATGAGCTTCCAAAGACCATTAGCGGTAAGATAAAAAGAGCACAGATAAGGAAGGTGGACAACAGACAGGAATAATCCGTATCTGGCCTACCGGGGCAGCACTATTAAGTCATACAAAGTCGTAAATTTTATATTGCAAATCTGATAAATTGGGTATAGAATAAACATATGAACAATTGTTCATATGTTTATTCGCATTTATAACAGGTTTATCGGTTGTAAACTTTGTAAATGCCATTATAGAAAGCTTGGAAAGGTGTTTTAGATATGAGTACCGACAATAAGAAGAAAAAAGCCGCAACCTGCGGACAAGTGATTATACACGATGAAATTGTAAAAAGGGTTCAGCAGAATATGCCGGAAGAGGATAATCTTTATGATTTGGCTGATTTGTTTAAGGTGTTTGGTGATTCCACCAGAATAAAGATTATCTGGGCTCTCTTTGAATCAGAGATGTGTGTCTGTGACATTGCGTATCTGCTTAATATGACCCAGTCGGCCATTTCCCATCAGCTAAGGGTTCTTAAAGCTGCCAAACTGGTACGAAACAGAAGATCGGGAAAGACAGTTTATTATTCGTTAGCCGACAGCCACATAAAACAAATCTTCGAAATCGGTATGGAGCACATAACTGAAGAATAGCAGGTGATGTATATGACAATAAAGAGGAACTATGAAGTAAAAGGTATAAGCTGTGTAAATTGCGCAGGCAAAATCGAAGCAGGTATCAAAGAGCTTGATGGTGTAAACGATGCCAGCATAAACTTTCCTTTGTCAAAGCTGTCAATAGAAATTTCTGATACCAGTGCTTTAACACAGATTGAAAATCGAATTCAGGAGGTATTGGATGGCATTGAAGCAGACTCAAAGCTGGTAATAAAGGATGATGACCAAGTCGACCATGATGACAATTATGGAATGTCAAAGATGACATTATTTATTTATATAGTTGCGGCCGTTTCGTATTTCGCAGGTTTTTTCCTTGTTAAGGACTCTGCAATTAAGTTAATCCTTTTTGTATTAACATACATAGTATTTGGTCATAAGGTTCTTATAAAATCAGTTAAGAACATTTCAAAGGGTAATGTCTTTGACGAAAACTTCCTAATGTCCATTGCTTCAATTGGGGCGTTTATAATCGGGGAATACCCGGAAGCCGCAGCAGTTATGATGTTCTATCAAATTGGTGAGCTGTTTCAGAATTATGCGGTTGATCACTCAAAAAGGGCAATCAAGAGTCTTATAGCAATAAAGCCTGATTATGCAAATATTAAAACTCCTGAAGGCTATGAAAAAGTAAACCCATCAAATGTAAAGATAGGGGATTTAATTGTTATTCGACCGGGCGAAAGAGTTCCCCTGGACGGTATAGTTGTTGAGGGATCTTCAGCACTTGATACTTCGGCTCTGACAGGAGAATCACTTCCCAGAGAGGTTGGAACCGGGGGAGAAATATTATCCGGCAGTATTAACCTGTCCGGAGTGTTAACGGTTCAGGTTACAAAATTATTTGAAAGCTCAACGGTTAACAGAATTCTATCCATGGTAGAGGACGCTTCCCAGAAGAAGGCAGTGACAGAGCGCTTTATAACAAGGTTTGCTGCTGTTTATACCCCTGCAGTGGTAGGACTTGCAGCTTTGCTGGCAGTAGTACCTCCTCTGTTTTTCAATGGCGAGTTTAGCCAATGGATCTATCGTGCTTTGGTATTCCTGGTTGTATCCTGTCCGTGTGCATTAGTGATATCCATACCATTGGGTTTCTTCGGAGGAATAGGCGCAGCCTCGAAAAGAGGAATACTGGTTAAGGGCGGCAATTACCTTGAAGCATTGGCAAAGGTCAATACCATGGTATTTGATAAAACCGGCACATTAACAAGCGGCACGTTTGAGGTTACAGAAATAAATAATAAGAACGGTTTTACAAAAGACCAGGTACTTTACTATGCGGCTCATGCTGAAGCCTTTTCCACACATCCATTGGCAACTTCAGTTTTGAGAAAGTATGGAGATAAGCCTGATAAAAACTTGGTTACCGAATATGTGGAACATGCCGGGATGGGTATTTCAGCCAAGGTATCCGAAAAAGCTGTACTTTTGGGGAACCGCACACTTTTTAGCAAACACAATATTGAGATAAAAGATGCCAAAAGTTCCGGAACCCTTATTTATCTGGCCATTGACGGATTATTTGCAGGTTCTGTTGCCCTTGAGGATACAGTGAAAGAAGATGGGGCAAAGGCGATTAAAGAGCTACGCAGTCTGGGTATTAGCGATATAGTAATGCTGACCGGTGACAGAAAGGACGCAGCCGATGTGACAGCTGAGAAACTTGGTATAAATACCGTGTTTTCTGAGCTGCTTCCTCATGAAAAGGTAGATGCTCTTGAAAAGATTATCAGTGAGCATAAGAATAGCGGTAAAATCGCTTTTGTGGGAGATGGGATAAATGATTCACCTGTAATAGCAAGAGCCGACATTGGCATTGCCATGGGGGGAACCGGTTCTGATGCGGCAATAGAAGCGGCTGACATTGTTATGATGACCGATGAGCCGGGCAAGATTCCTGAGGCGGTACGAATCGCCAGAAAAACTAAAACAGTTGTTTATCAAAATATAGCTTTGGCAATGATCGTTAAAGTAATTGTACTGGCCTTGGGAGCCGGAGGCGTGGCAAGTCTTTGGGAGGCCGTTTTTGCAGACGTTGGAGTGGCGCTTTTAGCCATACTCAATGCCATGAGGCTTACACG
>DUNT01000093.1 GCA_012839205.1 Clostridiaceae bacterium | reverse complement strand
TCTGCCGGAAGCAGATTTTAGCCGGCACACGCCTGGACGGCGTGATTGCCAGCGACCTCGCGAGAGCAAACTTGAGCATTAACAACTTCCTGCGACGAGGACAGCAAGAAGATCTGAACAGTATGGCGAAAATACTATTTTGAGACAGCCGCTTTTTGTATCCCGCAATTCTTTATGTTCGATAATACTAAACTTTGTCTTGATTACTCCTGCGGAAAGACAGTGTAATCGCCTTCTTCTGTTATTGTTATACCATCCTCTGTCAGGCTAATTAAAAATCTACCCTTAATGGAAAGCTCCCCATCCTCTTCAACAACACTTCCGCTTAAGAGAATTTGGGCTTCATTTGAATTACCGTACTCATCGGCTTTTTCTGTGTATTCTACATTGAAGGATCCATTATCGAGCTTTTTTATAATAAGGGGGCTGAACTCATGCTTTTCTCTATCGTAATCCTGGCTGCCTAATAACATTCCTTCCATAAGATCAACATCCAGTTCCCAGTTTCCGTCCTCTTCAAACTCAATTTCCATGGGAACCGGTGAAGCCATAACCTCAGCAATAAACGCCTTCATGTCAAAATCGGGGGGGAGATCCTCTTCGGGGATGTTTTCAAAACCTTCCATACGTGTAAAGAGAATAGTTCCCTCCCAATACCCGACTATATCCGATAGCTGTGCATCGGTTTTTACGTTTTTGGGCAATTGTTTGGAGGGTTTTTCTTCAGCCTTTTTGCTATCATCATCTTTTTTGCTGTCTTTATCAATTGAAACTGAACTGGATTTCTTATCCTTCGGAATATCATCATTACGTCCGGAGGAGTCTTTTGGACGTAATGCTATTATTATTCCGCCAGCAATAATAGCTAAAACAACCAGTCCAATGATGCCCCATATGAGCATTCCACGGCTTCTGGTTCTTTTTTGTATATTCCCCGTATTTATTTCCTGGGAGAATTGGGTAAATTGATTACTGCCTCCGGAACGGGGTTGAGGTGTGCCGGGGGATGCAAAGTTTTGGGATTGCGGCGCTCCCGGGTGATAGGGGGGAAAGCCCCCATTCTGTTGAAACGAATTATACCCCTGTGAAGCAGTATTAGGAGCGGCATACTGTCTTTGCTCATCGGGGGGAATATTTTGCCCCGATTGAGCAGGCTGGTTATTATTCTGTGTGCCGCCCTGACCCGGTGGTATCGGAGGTGTGTATTGCTGAGATTGCGGAGGTATAGGGGACGCGCCGGTATCAGAGCTTTGATGCCCGGCATTTTCATTCGAATTAACTGTACTTTTCCCACAAGCTGTGCAGAACCTATCACCTGAATCTAGTTGGGCCCCGCAGTACATACAAAATTTCATATTTGTTCCTCCTTTTTTAGTCCTTCTTAGTGGCTGAAACGGTATATGAATAAGAGGCTGTTTGGTCTTCAAAAGTGCTTTCTCCCTGGCAGGTTACAACACCTTTATTCTTCTTGAAATATAGGTCAAAGCCACCACCGAGTATTCCTTCCGTTGGAGTAAGGTGCAAAACTCCGTCATCCCAGGTTCCTCTATAGTAAACAGTGCCTCCGAATTGCGAGTTCTCTGTATAGAACCCTATTTCAGCTGTATCTTCACCCGTCTTTGTGATGGTCATGGTCCCGTTATGTGTTCCTTCAACACCCTCAAAAGATTTCCTGTACTGCTCAATTAAGTCTTCCGAGCCTTCAACATCCTCCATCTGGGAAATAAGCTCATCAAGATATGGAGTTTTGAAGTTGGACACAGTCTGGACCATATCATATTTCCCGATGATATCTGAAAACATCAGCTCATCACCAAGCTTTGCCACTTTCCCATCAGGACCGTATACAGTGGTTCCGTCGGCCAAATCTATCCTTTCTACTATGTAAGCAGTGTATTCGTCGGCTCCTTCCTCAGAGACCTTGCTTTTATCCTTAGGCTTGATGTCATTTAAGGGTATTTCCACCGGATACAGAGAGACTTCTTCCTTATGGCGATATTCTGCACCGCCCGGACCGGTAATGATAATATCATATCCCGAAAGAATATCTTTGGGATCCGGTATGCTCCAGTCGGGAGGGGTAATGACTAAATAATCTTCATCAATTTGAATAACAGGCTCTTCAGGCTGGCGAAGAAGGTAGACCTGATATGTAGCATCTTTCTCATCAGTGTCACGGGTAATCTCTTCGGTTTGTGCCTGTATTTCCATAAGAGTAATACTGCCGGAAGTACTAGCAGGAAGCACAACGATCTCTTGATTCGGATAAATTGTCGTGGTGTTTGAGCCATCCGCAAAATTACGGGTTATATAATAGTTTGACCAAGGGAGTTTACCCTTTACTGCCAATTTGTATTCAACGGGTTTTCCACCAGCATCTTTGCTGTCAATTATAAAATCCTGCATCCTAACCGATAATGGCTGCCAGCTCATTTTTATTTCTGCCATCGGGTTATCAGCATTCAGCTTAATATCTTCAATTTTGGGTGAAGTGAATTGCATTCTGGAATATATATCATT
>DUNT01000092.1 GCA_012839205.1 Clostridiaceae bacterium | reverse complement strand
TTTTTTAGATACTACATCTAACTTAAATTCTTTTGTGTATGTTCTTCTTTTACTTTTTGGCATAATGATTTCTCCTTTACCTTAGTCATTTAAAGACCTGTCCAAAAACATTATACCATTTCCCTGCCCTCAAGATGACATCTCTTTGTCATTCTGAATGAAGTGAAACGAAAATGAAGAATCTTTTGCGTTGGCGTTTAAGATTCTTCAACTCCGATACGCTCCGCTTAGGATGATAGCTTGTACAAACATAATTAAGCGGCGTGGCTGCTGCGATTTAAAGCGGAGCATGGATTGGGATTCATTTTAAGAGACGCATCTGACTCACTCCATAGGCACCTTAATATCTTTGTTTTCTTGTCTAGTATTCCATACCAATTTTTAAGATTTCCATTTCTTCCGGAATCATGTAATGTCTTTTCTTTGATAATATGCCGTACAGTGCTTTTTCAAAGTTTTCAGGCTTCACACAACCTGTTTCTTTAATAAGTTTTCCAAGCAGGTATACATTAGAAAATGTTTTATTACCACGTTCACTTGCTAATTGGGTTGCTGGTATTTCAAAGACTTTAATATCAGATCTTTTTGATTTTCTATGAACCATTGAGCTGTCGGTAACAATTATTCCACCTGGTTTAACCCAGCTTTCAAATTTATCAAGGGAAGGATTATTCATTACAATCAGCGCACTGCAGGAATTTAATACTGGAGAAGCTATTTCCTGCTCTGATATAACCACCATACAATTGGCAGTACCACCTCTCATTTCCGGTCCATATGAAGGTAAAAATGATACTTCTTTATCTTCCAGCATACCGGCATAAGCCAACAGCCTTCCTGCAGACAGAATTCCCTGCCCACCAAATCCTGCTATAATAAATTCATTAAGAAACATAGTCTAAACCTCCAAGTCTGCGCCGACAAAAACGCCAAGCGGATAATGCGGAATCATTTCATTTTCAACACGTTTCATTGATTCAACAGGATTGAGTCCCCAGTTTGTAGGACAGGTGGACAGAATCTCTACTAATGAAAAACCCTTCCCGGCAATTTGAACCTTGAACGCCTTTTTAACAGCCGCTTTAGCTTTTTTGATATTCTTAATATCGTGCAATGACACTCTTTCAATATAAGCCGGTCCTTCTAGTGTAGCCAGCATTTCACACACTTTTATCGGAAAACCGCTGTAACTGGCATCTCTCCCATAGGGAGTTGTTGTGGTAACCTGTCCTAAAAGAGTTGTGGGTGCCATCTGGCCTGATGTCATACCGTAGATGGTATTATTAATAAAGATGACTGTGATATTCTCCGATCTGGCAGCAGCATGAACAATTTCTGCTGTTCCTATGGCAGCAAGATCTCCGTCTCCCTGATATGTAAATACTATGCTCTCAGGTAAACTTCTCTTTACACCTGTTGCTACAGCAGGGGCACGTCCATGTGCAGCCTGAATCATATCACAATTGAAGTAAAGATAATTATTATAGGCACAACCCACCGGAGAAATCCCAATGGTTTTACCTTCGATTTCAAGTTCATCTATAGCTTCTGCTACAAGTCTGTGTGCAATTCCATGAGTACATCCCGGACAATAATGCATTGGTACATCACATAATGCATCAGGAGCTTTAAATATAATTGCCATTTCAGCTCTCCTCTCATAAAAAAGTTTACACAGTTTTATCTGTGTTTTTCCTTTATTTCCATAACTTTTGTCATAATATCTTTTACTGTTGGAATCATCCCGCCCATTCTTCCTGTAAAGTAAACGGGTTTTCTTCCGTTAATGGTAATTTTTACATCCTCAACCATTTGCCCTGCACTCATCTCGACTGTTAAGAATGCTTTTGGAATATTAATAACTTTCTCGAAAGCATCAACAGGAAACGGAAATAATGTAATTGGCCTGACAAGCCCTAGCTTAATGCCCTGCTCAGCAGCTTCCTTAATTACACCCTTACAGATACGGGAAACTGAGCCATATGCCACAAGGATTATTTCTGCATCCTCGCAGTTATATAATTCATAACGCTGTTCATTCTGGCTTATTAGCTTATATTTGTCCTGAAAACCAATGTTCCATTGTTCCAAAACAGCAGGATCAAGGTGAATAGAAGTAACCATGTTATGTTCACGTTTGTTGTCGTGTCCGTTTGCTGCCCAAGATTTATTAATATCTTCAACTATCTCTTCATCACGGAAGTTTACAACCTCCATCATTTGTCCCAGTACACCGTCTCCTAAAATCATAGTCATTATGCGGTAACGGTCGGAAATATTAAAGGCCTCAACAGTCATTTCATATAGTTCCTGAACTCCTGCTGGTGCTAATACTACCATGCGATAATCACCATGGCCTCCACCCTTTGTAGCCTGGAAATAATCACTTTGTGAAGGTTGAATTCCCCCGAGACCGGGGCCACCCCGCATTATATTAACAATAACTGCCGGTAACTGGGCTCCGGCTATGTAAGAAATCCCTTCCTGCTTCAAGCTGATTCCGGGACTCGAAGATGAAGTCATAACACGTTTTCCCGCACTTGCAGCACCATATACCATATTTATGGCTGCTACTTCACTTTCTGCCTGTAGAAAAACGCCCCCTACCAACGGCATTTTTTTTGCCATATAGTGCATAATCTCTGTTTGTGGTGTTATGGGATAACCGAAATAATGTCTGCATCCTGCACGTATCGCAGCTTCAGCAATGACTTCATTGCCTTTCATTAATAGCTTTTGTCCCATGTTGCTCCTCCTTTTCTACTTCTCTACCGTAATAACGCAATCAGGGCAAATAGTAGCGCAGAAAGCACAACCAATACATTTATCCATCTCGACTACCTCGGCCGGAAAATAACCCTTTGCATTAATTCTGTCTTGATTCTCAACAATGATTTTCTTAGGGCATACTTCAATGCATAAGCCGCAGCCCTTGCATCGTTCTTCCCTAAAAGTGACTTTAGCCATATTATGCTGCTCCTTTATTATCTAAAATTCTGAAGTAATTTCTAACAAAACCACTATTAGACTAGTTTAAATCTTATTTCGTACCTTGTCAATAAAACAGTTTATTACATTATCGCATTACATTAATATAGTAAAAAAGATGCCGGAGTAAAAACTCAGGCATCTTGAAACAAACCAATCAAATCAGGGGGAAATGATTGATTACTTTACAATATATAAATCCTTGTTTAGATAGGATCTAAGCAGGAACATCACAGATTGTTCACGGGTACAGGTATCATTAGGACCGAAATTACCTTTTCCGTCGCCAACAGTAATCTTGTATTTTGCCATGAATTTAGCAGGGTTAATTCCATACTGCAAAAATCCTGCCTGATCTTTAAAGTCTGCAACATCTTTTACATCGTTTGCTATAAAATCAGGTGTAACTGTCTCGAAACAGGCAGTAAGTGTTCTGGTAATCATAGCAGCCATTTGCTGACGAAGCAAATTATCTTTTGGCAAAAACTTACCTTCTCCTACTCCGTATACTATACCAAGATTAAGTGCTTTCAAAACTTCCGGATTTGTGCTATCTATGAACCTTTCTGTTGGATGAGGCTCAGCCTTTTTGCCTGTTACTATTTCATAGAAATTAACGGCAACCTCTGCAAATTCCTCACGGGTTATGGGAGCGTTCATCTTTCCCTTTATACTTTCTGTTATAAATCCAAGCTCCGCTGCCTGATCCAGCTCGCCTACAGCCCAGGGACTTGCTGATTCATATGCAGTTGTGCCAATCTTTACGATATTGGAAAATGGAGAAACTACACGGGAGCTTTCAACCGGTTCATATGCATATAGTACTCTGAAATAGTATTCGTTTTCTTCTATTACTATCTTGTCTATATAGTCTTTTTCGATAGGGTCGAAGTTATCACTTGTGCCAAAAGGAATAGCTCCCCACCAGTCGTGGCCTTCTTTTTCAGAGTACCATTTTTCGTTTCCCACCTTAAAGTCAACCTTTACACCAATGGGAAAAGTTTGATTAATTTTAGCAACGGATTCAGGGTTTGTCCAGTTTAAAGCAAAATACGGCTTTTGGTTATCGTCATACTTTAATTCCACCTTAAGATCCTTTGGTGCTTCAATGGTCTTTGGTGGTTCAACCGAAGCGTTTCCGCCCATAGACACCTCATTGGAATATGGTGAGGTTATAAAATCATCACCTTCTTCAATATAGTAAGGTTCAAAGGCAAATCTCATTCTGAATGTATACTTTTTATTTGCAAGATCAATATCCTCATCATTATCATATCCAAAAGACCAATGGGTAAAAAATCCTTCCTGTACATTACTTTCATCCGATGCTATATTGCCTACATAACCAAAAAAGTTAACATCGGTTTCTTTGTCCCAATCATAAGTAGTACTGTTTACTTTAGGTACATCAAAATGCCATGGACCATTATCAACCTTCCAGTCGATGCAATAATATAATTCTCCATCCCATTCTTCATTTTCTAATGCATCAACAACACTTTGAGGCAGTGTCCACCGTATCCTGATGCCCTGGTCATAATAAAGACTTACATTTTGAGGTGCTTCCAGACTGACTGGGTTGTCGGCAAAGCTAAATACTGAAGCGGGCAAAATAAGAACCATGGCAAGAATTAGTGCAAATAACCTCTTTTTCATTAAGCATAACCTCCTGTAAAATTATATTATTAATAGCTCACCGCTACCGGAATCATAGAAGCTTAACTTAAATACTATTTTGGCTGACAGAAAATGCATTTCATAACATCTTCATTATAGTGCTCATCACATACCCAGGCACCACATTGGTGGCAGCGATTAAAATACTTCTTAGACTCATTCCATGCTGCTATTAACACTTGATCTATAGTATGATAATCATATACATCTACCGTATGACTTTTATCTACTGCTATGCAATAGAATGTAACCTTGTATCCACCCTCGACGGCTGATATATCAAATTTGCAGGGATAAGAGCTTTCCACATAATTGTCCATGATTGCTATTTAACCTTTCTTTTTTTCTTTTTTTAGTTAAATATTGCAAGAGACATTTAAAATGTTGTTTTTTAATGTATAATTAAATATGTGAAAAGTTTATAACGAGAATAAGATGTTCCTCCCATTTAGATGCGGTACATTTTACTGTCTAGCCTCGAGTTTCAACGACTCGGCACCTGTTGGAAATCTATTGCCGCTGTATTGATTATATTTTCAATTCCTATAAATGTAATCACCCTAAGGGTGATTTATGGAAAAGAAATGAGGAAACACCATGAAGAATATAAAAATTATTTGCTTTTCATTACTAATACTAATTATTACAGGTTGCGGTAATAATATTCTTCTTAACCCAAATGAACCTGTCATAATAACGTTATGGCATAATTATGGCGGGCAAATGGAAGAAACAATGAATGAATTGGTTGACGAGTTTAACAGTACTGCAGGTAAAGAACAAGGGATTATTGTTAATATTACTTCTGTCTCCAGTTCCTCTGCACTATATGATAAGATCGTCGCTTCAGCTGATGGTATCCCCGGTTCTTCCGAGCTTCCAAATATAACAACAGGCTATCCCAAATCAGCAATTGTTCTAATGGAAAATGATAAAATTGTTGACCTGATAGATTATTTTTCTCAGGAAGAGTTAGATCAATACTTACCAAGATTCATTGAAGAGGGAATAATATCCGGCAAATTGGTTGTTTTCCCTACTGCCAAATCCACAGAAGTACTTTTCCTTAACAAGACGCTCTTCAATCGCTTTTCTGATACTACAGGGGTGAGTATTGATTCTCTGTCGACCTTTGAGGGTATTTCAGAAGCAGCAATTAAGTATTATGAATGGACTGATGTTCAAACTCCTGACATACCGAACGATGGCAAGGCATTCTACACATCGGATTCCTGGTTTAATATTGCACAAGTAGGGCTGAACCAGCTTGGTGATGACTTTATTGTGAATGAAACCATTAATTATTCAGATAATTATAAAAGAATATGGGATTCATATTTTGAAGCTGCTTTCAAAGGTGGCTTTGCCCTTTATAACGGCTATTCTTCTGATCTTGCAAAAACAGGTGATATCGTCTGTTCAACAGGTTCCACCGCAGGGATTCTTTTCTATGGAAACACTATTACATATAATGATAATACAAAAGAACATGTTGAATATGAAATTCTGCCTTACCCGATTTTTAAAGGTGGTAAAAAAATTGCATTACAACGGGGCAGCGGTATGATTGTAACAAAATCTACAAAAGAAAAGGAATACGCCTCGGCCCAATTTTTAAAATGGTTTACTGCACCAGACCAGAACATTAAATTCATATCTGAAACAGGTTACCTGCCTGTTACCAAGGAGGCCTTTGACATTAAAATAAATGAGAACATAAATATAATAGAGAATGACAATATCAGAAAGCTATTGAAAACTGCTGTTACAATGTATAATGAATATGATTTTTACATTCCTCCGGTTTTCGATGGTTTTGATTTAATGGAAAAGAGCTATAACGAAAAAATAAAACAAATAGTGGCCGATGCCAGAACTGATTATTTAACAGCTCCTGATACAAAAAATACCGATGAAGCTGTTAATAGTGTATCGCAAATTGTTTTCAAAACCTTTATTGAGAAGAATTAAGCTGAGGTGAATCCAACTGGATATTCAAAAAAAAGCACCTTCTTACCAAAGTCTCTGGCAAAAACTAAAAAATCTTAACAAAGAGGGCAGGTCATTACATCAACGACTTATAATTTATTTCGTTATTTTTTTGTTAATATTATTGACAGCAGTTTTTGCCATACTATTGATTTCCGGTGTTTTTAACTTAAGAAACAAAGAAGCAAAAACGCTTTTTGAAAATGAGCTTAACCATATAGAAAATGATATCTATACACATTTCGGAAGCATTTCTTCAAAAAGTGTAGATCTTGCTAAAACTCTGAATATAAGCATTGAAAAAATACTAAAAGAAAAAAAAATATTAATTGGTGATTTAAAAAATTATCCTGATGTCTTTAATGAACTCCTGGATGCAGAATGCCAAACATTAGTTACAGCACTGTTGCGCACAAAAAGCAGCGGAGTTTTTATGATTCTTGACGGTACAATAAATCCTAATCTTCCATGTGCAGATTTTTCAAAAACAGGCATCTATATACGCAATATGGAGCCTAATATAGTAAATCTTGAATCACCTTACTTACATATGCTTCGTGGACCTACAGATATAGCAAAAAATAATAATATCCCTATTCATCCTCAATGGGAGATGGAATTTGATATAAATGAAGTTGCTTCTTTTACAAAAACAATATATTCTGCAAGAAATAATACTGAATTGCCCATTTCTAAGTTATATTATTGGCATCATAATACCGGATTATCCAATACCGCCGATGATGTTATGCTTTGTACCGTTCCGCTGATAGCTTCGGACGGCACAATATATGGTGTTTGTGGTTTCGAAGTTAGTTCATTGCTTTTCAAATTATCATACATTCCTGATCTGACTATTTCAGATGCAGTTTTCGCTTTGCTGACGAAGCCAGAGAATAAAGAATTTGACTTATCTTCATCTTTTTTATCAGCAAAGTACCCAGCATTTATTACCAATGAGCTTACTGATACCAGGCTGTTTTACCAGATCAACCAAAATTCTCTTATCAGGTACTATAGTGCTTCTGATGAATTTATAGGGTTACACAAAAATATATCATTATACGCAGATGGCTCACCCTATGAAAACGAAGAATGGGCAGTAAGTGTTATGGTTCCGGCAAAAGATTATGAAAGAACACTTGCCAGTTTTAATCACATGATAGTGATGTTATTATTTGTATTGTTATTTATAGCGATTGCAGCGTCTTTCTGGTCCAGTAAATTCTATCTGAAACCTATTACCGAAACCATAAGCAAAATGAAACAAACAAAACCCTCAGAAATAGAAAAGACAAATATAATTGAAATCGATGACCTTTTGGAATTTCTTTCACAGCAAGACATAGACACAGAAACAAAAGCTCAAATAAAAAGCAATACAGTTACTGAAGTGGAAAACATCGGTATGTTTAAGGAATTTCTCAAGAACATCGAAACTTTATCTCCTGCCGAACGAACCGTATTTGATCTATATATGGAGGGCTATACCGGCAAAGAAATTGCTGAAAAACTATATCTGAGTATAAATACCATTAAAACTCATAATAAGAGGATATACGAGAAAATGAATGTATCCTCCCGAAATGAGCTTATGTTGTACTTTAGAATGATGAAGGAAATAAATGTAATTAGGGAAACAGATTAAAATGGTAAAAACAGGTTTTTACGCAAAACTATCACCGGATGGTCTATTTTGCCTTCAAGCTGCTCTTCCAACCCCTCCATTACAGATGTCGCAAATATAGGTATACCGGTTTTTCTTGTTATTTCCATTGAGAGCTCCAAACCATACATGACATCATCCACGGTGGTTTCTTCAAGGAAATGGGTATTATTTATAATCCCGCTGATTTTTAGTCTGGAAGCAGATTCAATTTCATTTATATAGGCAAGAGTTTCCTCCAGGTTTATTGTCATAGGTCTGGCCCGGTTAAATACAAAAAACATATCATAATCACTCTGATTTATTTCATGGTAAAAGCGGCCTAAAACTGTTGCACCATCCTCATCTCCTCCTATATCCAGAATTACACGTCTGGTATTATGTCTGATGGCTACAGAAATTTCAGGGCCAATTACCGGTACATCGACATTGGTATTGGCATACATAGGTGCTATAACCTTAATGCCTCGTTTCTCCAGAGCTGTTTTGGCATCAGCACTTCTAAAAAACGGGTTTACAATATCCATATCTGCAATAAGTACATCATCAAATTTTTCTCTTAATAAAAAGGCTGTATTAACAGATATTTCGGATTTACCGCTTCCATAATGCCCGCTGAAAATATTAATTCTCTTTTTATAAGTTGCTTTTTCCATATTTTTATCCTTCTATTCTGTATTTACTTTGTCCTTCTTTATACATGTCCCTTCCAGTGCTGTCTATAATCACTACACATGGAAGATTTTTGACCTCTATTCTTCGTATAGCCTCTGGCCCAAGATCCTCAAATGCTATAACCTCCTGTTTTTTTATACAGGAAGATATCAATGCACCTGCACCACCTATTGCACCAAAATAAATAGCTTTATGGGTTTTTATTGCTTCCACCACATTTTCATCTCTGAGGCCTTTGCCTATCATGCCCTTAAGCCCCAATTCGATCAGTTTGGAAGCATATAAATCCATTCTGCCACTTGTAGTAGGTCCTGCAGAACCTATTACTTTACCCTCTTTAGCGGGGCATGGGCCCACATAATAAATAACCTGGCCTCTTATATCGAATGGAAGCGGCTCACCTCTGTCCAGCAAAGCTATCATACGTTTATGAGCAGCATCCCGCCCTGTGTATAAAATTCCAGATATTAAAACCTCATCCCCGGCATTTAATTGGGATATTACATCTATAGTTAACGGAGTGGTTATATTTATTTTCTCCATCTGTCACTAACCTCACAAATCCATGGAATATTGAATACGGGCTTCTTTTGTATACTCTCCGGATTCATTGTATATAATCAAATCAGACAAAACCTTTAAGCCTGGGTTTCCGTTTTTTATTCCTTTAATAAGTATAAGAGACGGAGCCTTGCCCTGATATGGGCATACCATTCTTAGTATTTTCGGTTCAATTCTGACATTTCTCATTCCAGCAAGTATATCTGTGAGCCTTTCCGGACGATGTACCATGAAAAACTCGCCTTTAGGCTTAAGTACAGCAAAGCTGGCTTTTAAGACATCTGTAAGTTTGCAGTATATTTCATGTTTGGCAATAGCTTTACTGTCATTATTATTAATCCTGCCGCTGCCTGCCTTTGTATAGGGTGGGTTTGTAACTACTATATCATAAGCAGCTGCCCCAAAGATAGATACTGCTTCTTTTATATCACCTTTTACTATTGATATCTTATGATTAAGATTGTTACCGTCAATGCTTCTTTGCGCCATATCAGCTATGTCAGGCTGTATTTCCAGACCTGTAATGCTTTTAGCATCTGTTTTTGCACTAATAAGTACAGGTAATATTCCTGTACCTGTTCCTAAATCAAGCACCTTTTGATGTGCCCTGGCCTTAACAAAACCAGATAATAAAACAGCATCCATTCCAAAACGAAACGAATCCTTCTTTTGAATAATAAAGAGTCCTTTGATCTGTAAATCCTCCAAGGTTTCATCAGGTAAAAGTATAAAGTCCATACAGGTTCTCCTGGTATCTATTTATTTTATTAAGATCCTTAAGGTTTTGCCCTCAGAATAAACTTCTCACCTCTCACATCTCATCTCTCACTTCTCACCTCTCACCTCTCACTTCTCACCTCTCACCTCTCACATCTCATCTCTCACTTCTCACCTCTCACTTCTCACCTCTCACTTCTCACCTCTCACTACTCACCTCTCACTACTCACTTCTCACTATTCACTTCTCATCTCTCACTTCTAAGTATGAAAAAGAGTCAAACACAAGGCTTGACTCCTTTAAATAAATTCTGTCTTTCTTACTCCGGCTGCGGAGCATCTACAGGACAGACACTTGCACATGATCCACAATCAATGCAAGCTTCCCCATCAATTATGTATTTATCTTCGCCCTCTGATATACAGCTTACTGGGCACTCAGGCTCACATGCACCGCAACTGATGCAATCATCATTAATAATGTATGCCATGCTGACACCTCCAAGAAAATATATAAATGTATACATTGTACAAAATAATCCTATACTATTAAATCTCCTATGTCAATATCATGACTAGATTTTTGAATTTATTTTTAAATCATGAGATTTAAAGCATCAGTCTTCCAGAATCTTTAATTCTTCCAATACCTGGTCTTCCAGATCAAATTTCTTTTCCGCATCCTTAACTACCCTGATATCATTTACTGAAAAATCTACTATATCTGTAATCTGTTCATTATCAAGTTTAACCTTAACCATTCCCTTTAATAAGTTTACTTGTACAACAACGCCCTGGCCAATTGGTGTTTCTACAATGGCATCATTCTTGGGTGCTTTTTTAAGCAGATATTCATAAGTATCCTGTTCGTATTTTAAACAACACATAAGCCTGCCACATGTACCTGAAATCTTTGACGGATTTAAGGACAGGGATTGTTCCTTAGCCATTTTTATGGAAACCGGATGAAATTCTGCCAGATGGGAGCTGCAGCATAAGGCTCTACCGCAAGCACCTAGTCCCCCAACCATTTTTGCTTCATCTCTGACACCTATTTGTCGAAGCTCAATTCTGGTACGGAATATTGATGCTAAATCCTTCACCAGCTCTCTGAAATCAACACGGCCATCAGCTGTAAAATAGAACAATACTTTATTATTGTCAAAAGTATATTCTACGTCTATTAGTTTCATTTCAAGCCCGTGCTTTTTAATCTTCTCAAGGCAGATGCTGAAGGCTTCGACTTCTTTTTTCTTGTTTTCTTCTACTTGTTTTAAGTCTTCATCATCAGCCCTCCTGATAACATTTTTTAAAGGTGCCACGACTTCCTCATCAACAACTTCCTGATTAGCTACGACGATTGTTCCGCATTCAATCCCCCTGGCTGTTTCTACAATTACCTTATCACCTATTTTCAGATCCAGATCACAAGGATCAAAATAATATATCTTTCCTGCGGTTCTAAATCGAACCCCCACAACATTTATCATTAATTATGACCATTCCTTTCTTTGGAGTCATATAAAATAAATTTTATAAATCCGGGTAGAGCCGGATGTTAAAACAACTATTTGCAAAGTTTATACATGCTTATACTGTTAAAAGCTATGCATGACTACAACATTGTAATATAATCAACAGCAAGCTGGTAATTCATATTACGTTTCATGTTATTTCGTACCTTTTCTATCCTTGAAATCTTCTCGGTTATATCAATGGTACTATGCATTTTTGCGTACTTCATTATATTATCCTTTTTGTCTGAATTAATCAACCCATCCTCCAAAGAACACTTTACTAATAGCGCATCCCGGTAAACCGATTCTAATATATCGGTACAAACAGCAAAGGCGTTTCTGTTCTTTGAAAGATACTGATTATAATAGAGTTTTGTACTTATGTTCTCATCGAATATAAAGTTCAATGTTTCTTCCCTGTTTTTCTCAAAATCTTTATCTGCCATAAGCTGAAAAGCTATCCCGGGGATACCCCGGCTGAGGGCAAGAAGATACTCCTTACCATTTGTGTCTATTCCTTTTTTTTGTGCAATAAGTTTCAATTCGTTGATGGTGCTGGGCTTAAGCTGCTTACGCACAACTCTTGATCTTATTGTCAACAGCAGAGATTCATAATTGGAAGTGGTAAGAATTATAATTGCATAGTCTGGCGGCTCCTCCAATGTTTTTAACAGACAGTTTTGAGCTTGAACCGTCATTCTTTCAGCATCCTCGATAACATATACCTTACGGCCCTGAAGCGGTCGAATCCCTATATCATCGATAAGATCCCTTATTTGTTTAATCACTATATTCTTAGTTTCACTGCGAATAACCATAAGATTAGGATTTACATATTCATCAAAGCTTTTGCATGCCCTGCAACAGCCGCATGGAAGGCGAACACTTTCTTTTTCTGTGCACAGCAAAGCTTTTGCAATATAATGGGCAAGAGTTTTTTTACCTATACCCTTTTCACCTGTTAACACAAAAGCATGACCGAGAGAGTCATGCCTGATTCCTTTTCTGAATTCATCAATAATCTCAGTCTGACCAATATAATCCATCGGTTGCCTCCAATGTATATTTAAAGCACAAGATCCAATATCAACCCTCTTATATCTTCAATACGTCCAAGTATGGCAAGATTATCCTTTTCTGAATTAATAACTTCTCTGGTAAGTTGCTCCAGTTTATCATTTATAATTTTAATAGTTGCGAAAACTCTATGCCTTCCTCTTCTGTCTAAAAAACTGTCCTTGGAAAAACGCGATGAGCCTCTGACTGCCTCATTCAAAAACTCCATAACCAGTTTCTTATATGCTTTCAATTCCGATACATCTATATGGGATGCCAAACGTTTACCTTGCTTTTCAATTTCCAACGCTTTCTTTTTAAGCTCTTCATCCTGACTTTCAGAAAACTGATGATCCATATGTGAGCTAAAATGTGTCTCACTCTTATCGTTGACTTTTTTGTAGTCCCTGTCTATTCTACTGGTTAAACTCTGTGGTTTTCTTTCAGGACTTCGGTCAATTTTTAATGCCATCAGTTAAAACCTCCGTTCTATAATATCACTTGTTTAACAATAGAATAGATGTCGTTATGGATGTCAGCAATATTTCTTATCTTTCCGTCCCTGGCACAGCAAATATGATTCCAGCCATATATTTTAGCTATATCGCATGCGTTATTATATGATTCAAACAAATATTCTTTATTGTTTTCATGGATATCCTTCTCGTTTAAACCGGTAATCTTATTTTTTCTGTTTTCCATAAGACTTATGGCATGTTCAGGAGGCATATCCAAAAAAATAACGCAATCCGGAACAGGTATTCCAAGTTTAATAAATTCCAGATCCCAAAGCCAATCCAAAAAAACTTTTTTTTCGTCAGTATCTTTAATTTTTGCAGCCTGATGTATCATATTGGACATCGTATATCTGTCACTTACTACTATACCACCGTTCTCATAAAAATCTTTCCATATTGTCTTATAGGAAGCAAAACGGTCAATAGCAAAAAAAACTGATGCTGCATATGGATTGACATCCTCAGGCTTGTCCCCAAAATCACCATTAAGATACATCTTTACTAATGCTGACGATTCGCTGCTATAATTAGGAAACTCAACTTTCTTGACCTTTTTATTCTCGTCCAGCAGACGCTTGTAAAGCATATTGGCATGCGTGGCTTTTCCGCTGGAATCTACTCCTTCTATTATAATGAGTTTACCTTTCAAAGTCATTCCTCCTGATAAGCTAATTATGTGCTTTCAAAACTTTTATCTTTCGGTTATTAATTCCATGTACCGGAAAGTTTTCCCTTATTAATATATCTACATAATCAATAACTTCCCTGTTTATTATCTCGCCAGGGGTAACCAGCGGTATTCCCGGTGGGTACGGGGTAATACATACTCCGCAAACTTTACCTTCTGCATCTTTATAGGGTATTCCCTCAGTTTTTTCATATAATGCTTTCCGCAGGGGTAGAATACGGGGGGGTAAATTCTGCGGCCAACGGGGTAAATCTGCTTTTGCACTACATGCACAGAATCTTTCAGAGATATTTTTTAATGCCATTAATAGTTTATCAAAATCTTCAGAGATATGAAAGGGAGTTGCTATTAAAACAATATTATTTAAATCGGCCATTTCGGCTACAATACCAAATTGCACCCTCAATATTCTTTCTGCGTCAAATCCGCTTAAACCTGTTGATTTAAAACTTAAAACAAGCCTGGAAAAATCACTTTCAAATTTGCTGTATTCATAGGCAACTCTCCTGATGCAAGTGTTTTTATTAAGCTTAATTATAAAATTGGAAATATTTTGTTTTAATTCTTCGTATAATTCCCGTCCTTTATTCTCCATTATGTTTCTTGCCATATCAATAGAAGCCATTAACAGATAGGAAGGGCTTGTGGTCTGAACCATGGATACTGTTTTCTTTACAATGCTTTTATCTATCAAGCCTTTGCTGTTTCCATGAAGAATTGCAGTCTGAGTCAATGCCGGCAGGGTTTTATGCAGGCTTTGAACACATAGATCGGCTCCAAGAGTTATTGCCGGTTTGGGAAAATCCTCATGAAAACAGAAATGAGCTCCATGGGCTTCATCCACCAGGAGGGGCATTTTATAAACCTTTGCCAGTTTTGAAATCTTACTTAATTGAGTGGTAGTTCCATAATAGCCCGGTCTGGTTATTAAGATGGCTTGTGCATCAGGATTTTCCTTTATGGCTTTTTCCAGACTTTCGGCAGTTACCCCAAGAGGTATTTGGTTTTTTTCATCCATTTCCGGGAAAACAAAGACAGGCTCAGCGTTAATCTGAGCCAATGCATTTATTGCCGAAATATGAGAATCACGTCCAAGAATCAGCTTTCCTCCGGGTTTAACAGCAGCCTGAATCATGGCATGAATTCCGGAGGTTGAGCCGTTGACCAAAAATAAAGAATAGTCAGCACCAAAACATGAAGCTGCATAGTCTTGCGCTTCTTTTATCACTCCCACAGGTTCGTGCAGGCAATCGGAACCCGGAATCTCGGTAATGTCCAGACTGCCTGCAAACTTTAGCTCTTCATGTAAACCTCTGCCAAGGATGTGACCAGGCATGTGAAAAGGCAAAGGCTCTTTCATTTCATATTCTTTTAGCATCCTGTAGATCGGAATTCTTTTCTTTGCGTTCATTTTAATCAACAAGAACCTGGGTTAGGATTTCATTGTATTTAACTTTATACTCCCCTAAGTCTACATACACTTCACTCAACTTTAGAATTTCATCATCAGGCCAGAAGGCTGGCAATTCAAACACCTCAGGGTATTTCTCCTGCAGGCGGTGTAATGATTCTGTGTTGGGAGATGGATATCCAATGGCCTCTGAATTTCTGTATGAAATATCGGGGTCAAGCATAAAATTTATAAACATCTCGGCTTCTTTCTTATATTTGCTGCTGGCAGGTATAACCATGCAGTCGTACCATATATTGGTCCCTTCCTTGGGAATAGCAAAAGAAACATTTTCAAAATCATCCCAGTAAAGTTCCATCGCATCACCAGAATAGGTCAGTCCCATTGCCGCATCTCCGTTGGCAATAAGATCTCTTATTTCATCTCCATAGTAACCATTAACAAGGGGCTTTTGTTCCAAGAGAAGTGCCTTTGCCTCTTCCAGCTCGTCGTCGTTGGTACTGTTCATTGAGTAGCCCAATTTCTTAAGCGCAACTCCCAGACTATCACGTACATCTTTTTTCATGAGGATTTGACCCTTATATTTGGGATTCCACAGAATATCCCAGCTGTCTATCGGGTCATCCACCATATCGGTATTATACAGTATACCAATGGTACCCCAGAAGTAGGGTATTGAGTATTTATTTTCTGGATCATAACCCGTGTTCTTAAGTTTTTCGTCAATATATTTGTAATTAGGTATATTGTTAAAATCTAGTTCCAGAAGCATGCCTTTCTTTATCATTTCAGATACGGCGTAATCAGATGGGAAAACCACATCATAACTGCTTCCGCCGGCTTCCATCTTGGCAAGGAGTTCTTCATTTGTTGCATAGGTTTTATAATTTACCTTAATTCCGGTTTGTTTTTCAAACTCATCAATTAACGATTCGTCAATATACTCAGCCCAATTAAAAACATTTATGGTAACCCCGGAGCCGCACCCCGAAAGCGGTAGTACAGTAACTAGAATTAAAGATAAAACTACAAATAAAAGTAAATGTTTTTTCATATTATAATATCTTCTCCTTTATCCGTTTTCTTATTAATTATTAGCATCAGAATAAGCACTGTTGTAAACATTAATGTGCTCAAAGCATTAATAGTAGGCTTAACACCTCTTCTGGCCATTGAGTAAACCAGTATTGATAAGTTTGTTACCGATGTACCGGCAGTAAAAAAGCTGATAACAAAATCGTCTATTGATAAGGTAAAGGCAATTAAGGCTCCGCTTATGATGCCGGGCATAATCTCTGGAATAATAACCTTTCTCATAGCATAGGCAGGAGTTGCACCTAAATCCAGTGCAGCCTCGGCCGTATGTTTATTCATCTGTCTTATCTTTGGCAGTACGGCCAGGATTACATAGGGAATACTAAAGACAATATGTGCTATAAGCATTGTTACAAACCCAAGCTCAATACGGGTGGAAATAAACAGGGTCATAAGAGCAACACCTGTTACAATATCCGGATTTAATACAGGAAGATTGTTAATATTAAGCACAACAGTCCGCCCAATTTTGCTCATATTACTGATGCCCAGTGCGGCAATAGTGCCGACAATGGTGGAAACCAGGGTGGATATTACAGCAATAAGCAGTGTAAAATAAAGCGCTTCACGAATCTGCCTGTCTTTAAAAAGATCAAAGTACCAATCAAAGGTAAAACCGCCCCATTGTCCCCGCGATTTTGATTTATTAAACGAAAATACAATTAACACTATAATAGGAGCATAGAGAAACAGGAAAACTATACTCATATATATTCTTTTTACTGCTTTCTGCATTATATTTTCCTCCTCTCTTCCTCAGGCGGGCTTTTGTCAATACGTGACATTACGGCCATTGAAATCAAAATCATAATCATTAAAATTATCGACAATGAAGAACCGAAATGCCAATCACGGGACGAAAGGAACTGCTGCTCTATTAAGTCGCCTATTAAAGGAGTTTTTCCGCCTCCCAATAGACCTGAAATTACAAAGGTGCTTACTGCAGGTAAAAAAACCATAGTTATACCAGAGACAATTCCCGGTACGCTTAAAGGCAGAATAACCCTAATAAATGTTATAACGCTGTTGCCCCCCAGATCATTTGCTGCTTCTATTACATGCTTGTCAATCTTGCTTAAGACTGTATAAATGGGTAGAACCATAAAAGGAAGAAAATTATATACCATGCCAAGAAGAACAGCTGTCTTTCCGGGCATTATTTCAATTTTTGGCAAGCCTAACCACAACAATAATCTGTTAATGAGTCCATTTGGCGAGAGCAGCGACATCCAGGCATAGGTTCTGAGTAAAAAATTCATCCAAATTGGTACCAAAAACAGCATCAATAACAGATTTCTATGCTTAACATCAGTATTCGCAATAATCATAGCTACCGGGTATCCGATAATAAGACATATTAATGTTGAAATGCCGGCCAAAACGAAAGAGTTTCCTATTACTTTCAGATAGATAGGTTCAAGCACTTTCTTATAGCTACTTACTGAAAACTTCAAATCCTTCAGATTATGAATGTCTCCTTCAGTAAAACTGTAGAAAAGAATCAAAATCAATGGTACAACAATAAAAATAGCCATCCAAATAATATAGGGATACGCTATCCTTCCTCTTCCTCTTTGCTGCATGGCACATCTCCCCTCTTCATAACTTGTATATCAGCAGGCTGGACATTCATACCGACAACGCTGCCTTCCGGGAACATTACGGTACGTTGTACCAGGTACTCTCGTTTGTCAGACTCAATAATCATCTCGTAATGAACGCCTTTAAACACAACAGAAGTAACCGTACCTTTAATCATACCCTCATCGGGATTAACAACTATACGGATATCTTCAGGCCTGATAACTATGTCTACCGGCTCATTTAGTGCAAATCCTTTATCAACGCAGTCAAGAACCAGGCCATCAAATGAAACCTTATAATCCTCCAGCATTACACCTTCTATTATATTGCTTTCACCAATAAAATCGGCCACAAATCTGTTTATAGGCTCATTATATATATCCTCAGGAGTACCTATTTGTTGAATAACTCCTTTGTTCATAACCACAACAGTATCTGACATGGTAAGTGCTTCTTCCTGATCATGAGTAACATAAATAAATGTAATCCCCACACTTCTTTGCATATCAAGAAGCTCTATCTGCATCTCTTTTCTCAACTTTAAGTCCAGTGCGCCAAGGGGTTCATCCAAAAGAAGCACCTTTGGCTCATTAACTAAAGCTCTGGCTATAGCGACACGCTGCTGCTGACCGCCGCTTAAAGAATCCACATTGCGCTTTTCAAAGCCTGCTAAGTCAACCATTTTCAGCATTCTTTTTACTCTTCTGTCAATCTCGTCATTAGAAACCTTTTTTACACGAAGACCAAAAGCTACATTTTCATAGACATTCATATGGGTGAACAAGGCATATCTCTGAAAAACCGTGTTTATATTTCTTTTATAGGCAGGAACATCGTTAAGAAGCTTACCTTCAAAAAAAATTTCTCCTTCGTCAGGATCCTCGAATCCGCCTATCATACGCAGAGTGGTTGTTTTGCCACACCCGCTGGGGCCCAGAAGTGTAACAAATTCATTTTCTTTTATAGTAAGATTAATACTGTCAACTGCAGTCATATCATTATATCGTTTTGTAAGATTCTTTAATTCTATAAGATTTTTACTCATTATAATCGTCCCCTATTCTAAAAGCTTGGCGGTGTTGATATCCATAATATCCTGGCAACTGTTTTGCCCGTGTTTTTCATCACATGGGTTTTATTGGGTTTAAACATAAAACAATCGCCTTTTTTAAGCCGAAATCGCTCTTTACCTAAATACAGGTATAAGCTCCCGTGGAGCACCATGCCAAACTCTTCTCCCTGGTGCGGCTGATCTTCTTCAAAAGAGCAATTTGGCCTAATCTCCACTATTATAGGTTCCATCAGCCGTTTTTTTGCATTCGGGACTATCCAGTTTATGGCATAGCTTTGATCAGCTGCTTCTTTTACAAAATAGTCTTCATTAGTAAAAACAATTTGCTCATCTATGACCTCTTCCCCAAAAAATTGTTGAAGACTTGTTCCAAGACACTCTAAAATATCCTCTAAAGTTGATATTGAGGGCGAGGTAAGATCTCTTTCAAGCTGTGAAATATAACCTTTGCTAAGCTCGCAACGGTCGGCAATTTCTTCCTGTGTCATGCCGCTTTCCAGTCTTAGCCTCTTAATCTTATTACCTATCAGCATTATACTCCCCCCTTAACAAGAATAAAAGTATCCGCACTTCTCGATTGAGGTAAAATTACAAACACCTAAAAAAAGTTTAATATAATTAAACAAAAAAACGCCCTTACATTACATTTTGTTTAATTTTACTAAACAACATTAGATATTATTGCACTATTACTTTTAAATGTCAATGAGATTTTTAAAAATTTTAACCTGATTTGTATTTTTGATTTTTTATTATAAAAACTTAATATTATAAGAATCTATTATGTGCATAATAAACAAGGGAACCGGTTATTAGCGGTTCCATAAAACACTTATATAAATTTTCAGTTTATTTTTCCAAACTTAGACAAAGGCATTACTCTGAAAATAGCCTTACCTTCAACCCAGGATCGACGTATTACGCCAAAGTCTCTGCTGTCAGCACTTTGCCCTCTGTTATCCCCCATTACAAACAACTCACCGTCCTGTACAGTAACTTTTGGCAGGTTACGGTTTAAGACAATTTTTTCATATGGATCAATGCGAGCATAAGGCTCATTTTGTTCTACGCCGTTAACATACAGTATATTATCAACTATTTCTATCGTGTCCCCGGGGATACCAATAACTCTCTTGATAAGTCTGTTTCTTCTGAAATCTTTATTCAGTTTTTTGGCAATATCGCTTATATAGATGGATGCCCTTCCTAAAACACCGTTTACCGACTCATCTCTTAAAAATATTATGATATCCCCTCTCTCAGGCTCATCAAAATTATAAGCAAGTTTGTTCATTATTAACTTATCACCGGGCTCCAACGTCTCCATCATTGATTGCATGTTTACCTCTGTTAGGGCAAACAATTCGCTTTGAATTATTGAAGCAATAAAGAAAGCAATAATAATTAGTATAAACCACTCGGAAATCTCTCTTAAAATACTTTTACTTTTATCTGTCAAAGCTAATGACATCTCCTTTATTACAGAGACACTTTAAGTATCCCTTCTATCTCGTTTATTTTAGCCGATATTATGGTTAAATCCAAGTCTTTATTATCTAAATCAAATTGAAGTAGAATTCTTTGTCTGTTTGATTTGGGAACATCATAAATATCAAGGGCTTTTATCTCGATGTTTAATTCCCTGAACAAGCTGCTGACAGGGTATATAACCTGTTTATCCTTTTCTCCCTCTACCTCAATCGTTTTATAAGTATTATGTTTAGCAAGCTTTATTTCAAGGTTTTTCAGGTACATGAGTATAGTCCAGATAAGTAATGTAACCAATACTGCCCCGGTATAAAAACCAACGCCGCAGGCCAGACCAACACAGGCTACCACCCAAATGCTGGCTGCCGTAGTAATTCCTTTTACCGAAAGTCCATGTCGTATTATGGTACCTGCACCTAAAAAGCCTATACCACTGACAACCTGGGCACCAATACGTGTTGGGTCAATATTTACCTTACCTGAGTATGCAATCATTGAAAACTCTGCAATCAGCATGACAAGGCATGCACCCAAACAAACAAGAATATGAGTTCTGAAACCTGCCGGTCTGTTACGGGACTGCTCGCGTTCAAAGCCAATAATTCCACCTAGTACGCATGATAAAAAAATACGTACCAGTGCAGATAATAAAAATTGCGGATTAAACTGGAAAAGAAACCAATCCATAAGCATCCCCTTACTTCAGATATTTTCATTCCTGTCTTTTATAAGCATCAAACTGTAATTGCGAGTGTCTACTGTATTCTTATGCAAAAGTACACCTTTTTTTAATATAAATTTTATTGTGCTTTCAGAACAGTAAACAATGCACCTTTCTAAATCCTCAAATGCTATTCTCCTCATAGTTTCAATACCATCAAATGATCTTAAGGGTTCAATATAGTCGGCTATGTATATAATTTTTTCTAATAGATTCATACCCGCCTTTCCTGTGGTATGCCATCTTATTGCACCAAGTACTTCTTCATCAGTCACTCCATACATTTCCTTTGCAAGATACTCACCTATTATACCATGAAGCAGCTTTGGCTGACGAATTTCCACCTCTTCAGCTTGATAACCTATTCTCTTAACAAACCTCCTGGCTTCTTCGCCTTTATAATTTTTGCCGCAATCATGGAGAATACCTGCAAGCCTTGCTTTATGAATATCTGCTCCGTATTGTCTTGCAAGAGCCTCCGCTGTCTCCATAACGTTTAACGAATGGTTGAACCTATATGAATCTATTTCCCTCTTTAGTGTATCAATAATGGTATTTATTGTCATGCCTCCACCTCGGTATCAAGCATTTCTGTAGAGTCTGTTTTTGTAAATATACCTCTCAACCACGGGAGGTACCTGGTATTTAATTGATAAACCCATTTCAACCCTTCTTCTTATTTCGGTTGAAGAATAATCCATAGCTTTACCCGAGTATTTCAGAATATCTGCTCCAAACTCTTTTTTAAACTTATTTATATAGCTGATTAAAATATCTTCTTCTGTATCAGGTCTTGATGCCACAATAATGACCGCCAGTTTAAAAATTTCACGGTAATCCTTCCAGGTCTCAAATTGTATCAAAGAATCTGCGCCAACAATAATTGATATTTCCTTGTTATTTGTTTGTTCCTTGACAGTTCTTAATGTGTCAACCGTATAAGATGAGCCTTTCCTCTTTATTTCTATCTCGCTGGCCATAAAAAAGGGATTATCACTAATAGCCAGCTCTACCATGCGAAACCGGTCATGCGCCCCGATAATCTTACTGTTGTCCTTATGCGGCGGAATTTTCGCAGGAATGAATATTATTCTCTCAAGACTGAATTCTTCTCTTATTCCTTCACACATAAGAAGGTGACCATAATGTATAGGATTAAATGTTCCACCCATGATACCCAGCACAATTACACCTCAATTAAAACCAGCTCTTTGTATAGATTTTTGAACCAAAAGGAACCAGTGAAAGTTTTGCCAGTTTAAAATGCTGATTTCCGAAAGGGATTCCTATTATGGTGATACACATTAAAAGCCCTATCACTAAATGAAATACACATAGTTCCCATCCCAGGAGAATTATCCATATTACATTCCCCACAAGACTACCAATACCAAAGCCTTTAATTTCAATATCCCGACCAAAAGGATATGCCACAAAGCCGGAAATCTTAAAGCATTGTATGCCAAAGGGAATGCCAATAAACGTAATACAACAAATTACCCCGGCAACGAACCATAGAATTGCAGCAAGAATCCCGCCAAATAACATCCAGATTAAATTACCCAACAAGCGCATTATATAATAGCCTCCAAAGAATACTAAAACGAATAATGCCTATCCAGATCAGTACAGGACAGGCATCTAATACAGTGGCTAAACGGGTCTATTTCACCTCAAAGCCTGCATCTTCAATCGTTCCTTTTATTATTTCGGCACTCAGTCTTTCTTCATCATACTCAACTACAACACGTCTAGTATCAATATCAACTATTACTTCAATAACTCCGTTGAGCATAGTAAGAGAATTCTTGATTGATTCAGCAGAATCTTCACTGGTCATCCCTTCAACATTAAATGCTATATTCTGTTCAGCCATTAAATCACCTCACTAAGTAGCCAAGAAGAATTATATAATATTGTTGTGACTATGTCCATTATTAATTATTATAACACTATTTTGGGTTTTCGTGGTGCCAACAATTAAATCAAATCAAACTTCGAAATGCCAAAAATGAGCTAAAGATTAAGGCCTTAAAAGTTTATTGGATGTTACCCCTGCTAAAATTATCATTAATAAAAATATGATCCTAAAGCTCATTGAGGCGTTTTAGAAGCTGGGTGAAGTATTTTGGTAACGGAGCTTCAAGAGTCATCTCCTCATCGCTTACAGGATGCCTCAAAATCAGATATCGGGCATGAAGAACCTGCCCCTCCGTGTCCATCAGCTTACATGCTTTCCCGTAAACAAGATCTCCGGTAACAGGATGTCCGATAGAGGCCATATGCACTCGTATTTGATGCGTCCTGCCTGTCTCCAGCTTAAGCTGAATATGTGTATATCCTTTGTAACGCTCAATAACTTTAAAATGTGTAACGGCAGGCTTGCCGTTTTTAAGATTTACAGCCATTTTTTTTCGATTTATCGGGTGCCTGCCTATAGGTGCTGAAATCCTTCCTGCATCATCCTTTATATTTCCGTCAACTACAGCTTCATAGATTCTTTGAATCTGATGATTCTTCAACTGCTGTGATAGCTTTAAATGGGCATTATTGTTCTTTGCTACCACCAGTAAGCCTGAGGTATCTTTATCAATTCGATGAACAATCCCCGGCCTGATTACACCATTTATATCTGACAATGAATCTCTGCAATGATGCAAAAGCGCATTAACCAATGTACCTTTCCAGTTTCCGGCTGCCGGATGGACGACAAAATCTTTTGGCTTATTTATTACTATAATATCGTTATCTTCAAATATTATATCTAAAGGAATATCCTGAGACTCAATATCCTGTGTGATTGGTTCGGGTATTTCTACTGCTACCCTCATACCGGCTTTAATCTTATGACCGCTTTTTACTTTAGCACCATCTGCCGTTACCAGACCCTGGCCAATCAGTTTTTGTATAAAGCTCCTGGTAAATGATTCAGAGTCCAGCTGGGAAACAAGAAAGACATCAAGTCTTATCCCTTCATCCGTTTCATTAATAATAAAGGTTTTAGTCCTGCTGTTCATCAGTCACCTCAGCAGTATTGAGTTCTTCTTTATTAGCTACAGGCTCTTTATAAATAAAAATAACATAAAAAATAAGAAAAAAGACTCCTACATTAATGCATATATCTGCAAAATTAAATATCGGAAAATCGTAACCAAACGGATAAAAGTCAAGAAAATCAACCACGAAACCTCTAAAAAGCCTGTCAACAAAGTTTCCAACAGCTCCTGATATTAATAATGTCAGTGAAATCCTTAATATAACATTTTTATTTTTTATAAAATACCAAATCATAATGCTGACAGCTACAATGGTAAACACTATAAATGTCCACCTGAAATTCTGTAACACTCCAAAGGCTGCCCCCCGATTTTCCAAATATGTCAGATGAAAAAAATCTTTGATTACAACAAAGCCGTCATATTGCAGTCTATTTGTATAAAAATACCATTTAGACAACTGATCTGTGCCTGTTAATATAATAATTAAAACAATCCAAAGCATCCTTTTGCTCCATTCGCATTTTCTTACTCAACTGTGATACCGGTAAAATAGTGTTTCAATATCTGATCAAATGTATAACCATTTCGAGCCAATCCTTTTGCACCTTCCTGACTCATTCCTATACCATGGCCCCATCCTTTACCAGTTAATACAAAGGTTCCGGAAGGAACGTCTCCTGTTATAATAGCCAAATTATTTGAACCCATAACTTTAACAGGTCCCGATGAAGATAAAATATCATAAACTCCTGAAGAAGTCACGGCTTTATTACCATATACATTTAAAGTAGATTTTCCGTTTGCCGACATTACCGATGCTGTGCCAGAACCCGTGTCCGAACCCGGGGAGCTGATTGTGAACATACGACTTGGCAGATAGCCACCGTTCTCCCCCAGTATAATACGTATATCTTCATTACTATATGTTATTGAGCCTTTTGTTCCAACAATTCTGAGTTTGTTAACTCTTCCTGCTGGTGTATATTCATCAGCCACCATTGTTACAATGTCACCAATTTCCACGGCACTTATAAAAAGTTTCATTTTTATATCTTCAGCTGTAAATGTTCTGGACCAGGTGTAGTTGTACGAATTACCGGCTTCATACGGATCTGCAACACTTTTTAAATATGGGATATCCGATCCCCAAACATAGATATTATCCTCGGTCATTCCTCCACTGGAACTAAAATAGTGCATAGATATAAGACTTCCGTTATACAGAGCTTTTATTCCTTTAGTCTCATCCACAGCCCGGTTAGTTGTTGCCTTTTCATCACTATAACCACCGTAAACCTGTGAAGAAACAGTGTTAACAACGTCAAAATCCCACTTTTTATAACTTCTCATTGACCGGTATGCAAAAGTCCTGGCAGCAACCGCCTGGGCTTTCAGTGCCTCCATCGGAGCATTAGATTCTATCTCCCTGGGGACAACCCCATATAAATATTGTTCTATGTTGACTATATTTATAACTGTCATATCACTGTCGGAAAATCGCCTTAGCTCAATTTCGCCACGATATGGTTTACTGTTTACCGATATCAGCTTAGGATCATTGGAACTGCTGGGCCGCACCGTCAGTTTATAATTAGTATCTCCAAAAATAAGCAGCGGCTCAAAGTTACTGCTATATACAATTATTCGAGAAGCTGATCTGTCAATAACCTTTAACGGAATTCCACCCAGTTTTGAGGACAGGTTGGGTAAATCTTTATCTGCTTTACCGGAATCTGAATAAAACCCGGTCCATACTGACCAACCATCTTCAAAGACAGGATATGCTAAAACACCGGCCGCTCTGTAATCACTGCATAATTTTTGAGCAGATGCTAAATCCGCAGCCTTATCTCCAATCTGAATATGATATGGGCCATAGGTTTCTCCATCAAAAGGTATACCTTCATTTGGATTATACTCGGAAATTGCTCCCGAAGAGGACTTAATGAAGTGTGCATCCTTCCTGAAAATTAACTGTGCCCCGCCTTTTTCGGTAAGGAGAGCAGTAAATTCATTATCTTTATAATAACCTGCCTCAATTCCTGATTTGGCTGATAATGCGACACTGGAAGCAGAAGCACTCCCAAAATAAAGTCCTACTCTGATTGTCTCCGGATATGTCTGGGCAAATGCATCATTGTTTGGAAGAGCCAGAAAAACTAAACAAACGACAATTACTGCGGCAATATAATGCCATGATTTTTTCGACATAAGCATACCTCGCCATATTTTTCTTTAGTAGTTCTGCAGCAGTACTGCATAAGAAGAGTTTGATATACTCTTATTCAATTATACCCATTAAAGCTGCCTATGTACATAAACAAATGAAACATTACAAAGAAGAAATATTTTTGCAATATTATGTATCATTTTAACCATGATTTTCGCGTTGTTCTGCAAACATAATATATATAATAATTGGAATGGCAATCATCGTAATTATTATTGCTATATGCATATTCTCATAAAATGTCATAATCGCACCATACATAGTAAGTAAGGAAGATAAAAGTGATTTGCTGATTCTAGCTTTAAAAATAGAGTTTGTATCTCGTTCTACTTTTACAGATACATTCAGCTTGCATATGCCAAGCTTTTTTCTGAGATTTATCGGAATACCGATTGAAGTTTCTACATTAATATCTTTATTTGTTTTTAATAAACGTTCCTCATTTTCATAAGGCAGAGCTTTGCACAAAACTGATTGCATTCCATATGTAATAACTACTTTTCCCGTATCATCCAGCCCTAGAACCTTCATATTATCTGTTGAAATCCTCACAATATTACTGTCTTCGTCCTCACTGTAAGGTCGAACACATTTTAAAGCTTTGATACTTTTTCCGACAATAAACCTTGTAATCTTTCTAAATAAACTAACATCATTCTTGCTATGGAATGATCGTATTGTCGGAGAAATGGATAAACACAGCAATCCTTTCTCTTCAAGCTTCTTTTTTAGTTTTATTAGGGAGCGATAGTCTGTAGATTTTTTTTGTGAACCGTCTTCATTATAACACTCAAAAAGTAATTCTTTTTCTTCGTCTGATGATAAGGCTTCCCTAACAGATAAAAACACATTATCTTCAAATGAGGGAGGCAACTCAATATCAAGCAGTACTCTTTGTTGTCTGTTTAATTTAATCTCATTCTCGGCTATATTGGGGTCAAATAATATTTTATCGTTTTTAATTGTCATTGAAGCCCCTGTAAGAGTGTTAACAATATCGTAATAAACAAAATCATTATAGAAACTGCGCTTTTCTGCGGAAACACGGATTTTTTTTTCTTTTATATCATCAATACTGGCAATTAAAATTTTTGTGCAAAAAATACTTTTCATAGGTAACAAAATTAATTCTGTACCGGCTTCTATGGATAGTTTTTCTTGTATCAATTTTGTTATTATAATACCATTTACATCAACTGATTCCGAAAAACACACCGAACACTCAAAGAATTCACCATTGCCAGGGTTTAGAAGACACGTCTTATAAGGATTTATTATCCTATCTTTGTAATGTGGGTTTATGAATATGGAATTCAAAAAGGCTTTATTTGATGTTTGATTAAAAAATCTCAATACCATAGGTTTATCAAATATATCTCTTAGCACATGCCCGTTCTTCTTAATAATAAAATTACCTGATTCTTTTACAATTTTTGCTTCTTTCATATTATCTACCTTTCTAAATGATCAATAATAAAATCTAAATATAGTTCATGAGTTTTTATTGACGTTAATTTATATAGCATTCTGGAACCGACAACATCTTCGATTTCATTGAGCTTGATCTTTCCGTCATCAATAATAAAATCAATACCTACTAAGCCAAAATCGAACATGTCAACTATCCTTTGGACTATTTTTATCTCATTATCACTAAGAACATATAAACTTGGAATACCGCCGAGTGAAAAATTACTTCTATAGTCATTGTTTGACTTACGCAGAATTGCAGCAATGATATTCTTGCCCAGTACATATACTCTAATATCAGTGCCTATATTTGATGCTACTTTTTGTATTAAGAATTCATCTGATTTTAAGTTTTCAATTACGGATGTTAGCTCCTCTTTGTTTCGAACATAATATACCTCTTTTCCGCCATGTCCATCAATAGACTTAATAATTGAAGGATAAAAAAACTCTTTGCTGCTGCCAATAAACCTTCTATTCAAAAAGAGTGTATCCATCATTTCAATATTATTACCGGTTAAATATTGATGGGTTTTTCTTTTATCATTGCATATGGAGGAAACATGATAATTATTAAAAACAGGAATACCCATCAATTCAAATTGTTTATTTAATAATGGGTATATACATCTGCAAATGACAAAATCAGGTATTACACAAATATTATTATTGTACAAGAAAATATATTTGTTGTTTATTACTCCAAAATCCAAGTTATCGGCTAAGATTAATTTTAACTCTATTCCTTTATTGGATGCATAAGACTGATATTCTGAAATGAGCCATTCATTCCTTTTTGCATCAGTTTCATTATAAATAAGCCAACCAATCATCGTTAATTACATTTCCTTATAATGTGCTCAATAATAATTTCTGCCATATTAATTCCGGTACAATCATATGTGCTTTTAAAATGCGGGTTCGAATTTACTTCACATACTATCGGAGTATCATTATCACTAAACAGTATATCGACACCTCCGAAATCAACTCCCACGGCGACGCATGCCTGTATTGCTATCTCTACTTGTTCTTTACTGGGTGTGTACTGTTTCATTTTCCCACCAAGGGTAATATTGGAACGAAAATCTCCTTCTGTGTTATATCTGTACATGGAAGCGACTTCGCAGTTACCTACAATATTTATCCTGATATCCTTACCCCAACTGTTCTTTATTAATTCCTGCATAATGAAATCCTTATGACCTATTCTATTTATAATAATTTCCGCCTTTTCACGATTATCTGCTAAATACACCTGATGTCCGAATGAACCATACACCTCTTTTATTATAAACGGGTATTTAAGCTCTTCTTCTGCATATTCCAGGAATCTTGTGTTTTTATAACCTATTCCTTCGAATGTTTTAGGAGCAATAATAGTCTTTGGAATTGTAATGTTATTCTTAGATAACTGAATAGCTGTAAGAGCTTTATTATCACAAACCTCAATCGCATGTGCCGAATTGAAAACTCTTACTCCCATGTTCTCGAGCCGCTGTGCTAAATATATGTCTTTATCCCAGAACAACACAAAGTCAGGAAGTTCATTATATATTTCCTTTCCCAGTATACTAACAAAATCCCCTGTGGTTTTTATCGATAATTCAACATCACTTTTTTTTGAGGCATCTATAAACCAGTTATAAAGCTCTTTAAATTTATAGCTATCAATGAAGTTATTGACAACCAGCCATCCATTCATATAAACCGCCTTTAGTTTCAATGCATATTCATATACTCAATAATTTGTAACAGTGATTTAATTATTGAATCTATATTGTATTCATCATACTTGTCACTAACCAGTTTTGAGTTTATTTCTATTTGGAAACATGGAATAGAACAGCTTGATGAAACATGAGCAGATACTGTGTTTTTATATGTCGCATCAAATATTTCATCTACCATAATATTCTTGACACCGTTATTGTTAAAAAAAGTAATTATTTTTTCCAGCAAATCATATCTTTGAAGGATATTCTTTCCTCTGCCTGTTCCAATGTCAATGTTCATTTCCCTTCTCGGAGCCATTTGATGCAAATCCATCAGTAGTTTTATGTCATTTTTTTTTATATATTGTATGAGAAAATCTCTGTAATCACTTTTATCATCATAATTTGCATCATCGTTGCAATTTTTTGTTTTATAGATGACCGGACAACCAATCTTTTCATGAAGTATTCTTGTTATAGCTCCTGTCTGATACTCAGCAAATTTTATTTTCCCATTTCGTATTTGTTCAACACTGTGGGGAGCTGAAACAATAACACTACCACAGCCTTCCAATAACTCAAACGAATTCTTGTTGTTTTTATTATAAAAAATCTTTAGATTCTTTTTTAATAAAGTACTATATTCCATTCTTCCTCCAAACAACAAGTTAATATCTATTCCAACCTTGCTCCGTTTTTAGCCAGCATATCTGCCCTTTCATTCATCTCTATCCCTGTATGGCTTTCAACTTTATGCCATGTTATGGATATACCGCAGTTATCGATATACTCCTTATAGGCTTGTGTCATCGGCGTATTGGTTCGAAATTTACCCGTTGCCCATTTTTCAATGTTCTGAAAATCATAAAAAATTGAAATTTCTTTCACTTTCTCTTTCTTGCACCATTCCAAAACTTCTATGACAGCCTGAATTTCTCCTCCTACCTGCCTTGAGGTAAAGGCCTCCGGTGAATCTACCTTTCCCGACAGCTCAGCTATGATTTTTCCTGCTTTTAGAATAACTGCACCATAACCTGTAGATCCTTCTATGAAAGATCCATCCACGTAAGCATAGTAAAGTGTTGAAACTACAATTTCCGGCACATCTGATTTCTGTTTTTTTGTATTTTTCTTAACAGAACTGCTTTTTTCTTTTATTTTGTCGGCCTGACCCAACAAAGCTATGATTCGGACAAATTCTTTCTCAGGCAAATCCGAATCATTTCTGAAATTATAATTTTGCTTTTTGGGACTGTAGTCTATGATTAACTTGCCAAGAGCTTTATCATTCTCACTTACCTTTATTTTCAACATATAATCTCTTATAAGAGCTATCTCCGGCTCTAAACCAGCACTTAAAAATTTGGATTCCAATGAATTATATATGGAAATAAGCTCATTCTCACAAATATATGCCATACCCGTCATTTCCCCCAGCTTTTTGCATCATTAAAGATATTTTAGCAGAACATCCTGGTTCAGGCTATAAAGTAATGCATTTTCCCGGGTAATATAACCTTTTTTATATAGTTTACTTATATCATAATCCATGCTCTGCATACCATAATTTTTACCACTATGAATCACAGAGTCAATTTGATAGGTTTTGTTTTCCCTGATTAGATTCTGGATTGCATTTTGTGAATGCATGACCTCAAAAGCTGCTGCTCTCCCTCGTTTTTCCGATGGTATCAGTTGTTGGGAAACAACAGCCTTTAAGACAGTTGACAGCTGTATACGAATCTGATGTTGTTGATTTGGAGGAAACACATCTATTATTCTGTCAATTGTCTGTGACACTCCCAGAGTATGAAGAGTGGAAAGAACCAAATGTCCGGTCTCAGCGGCTGTCAAGGCAATTGAAATAGTTTCGAGATCCCTCATTTCACCTACCAGTATTACATCCGGTGATTCTCTCAACGCTGCCTTTAATCCCCTGGCATAACTTTGGGTGTCCTGTCCTATCTCTCTTTGGTTAACTATACTCATTTTATGCTGGTGAAGATACTCTATAGGTTCTTCCAGAGTAATGATATGACACTTTCTTGTTCTGTTAATCAAATCTATTATACATGACAGTGTTGTAGATTTACCGCTCCCTGCAGGCCCCGTTACCAATACAAGTCCCCTGTTGAGCTTATGTAACTGTAAAACACTGTCCGGTATCAATAAATCCTTCGGATCAGGCAGTTCTGTATAAACAAGGCGTATTGCAGCAGCCAATGATCCTCTCTGAATAAAGGTATTTATGCGGAATCTTCCCAATTTCCCTACTGAAAGAGAAAAGTCTTTATCACCAACAGCTAAAAAAGAATTAAAGGTTTCATCATCAGGAAAAAGTTCACCAACAAGCCTTTTGGTATCTTCCGGGCTTAGTATTTTTTCTCCGGCAAATACTAATTCTCCTCTTACTTTTAATACCGGCGGAACCCCCACAGTTATCTGTATATCAGATGCATTATTTTTAACTGCAGTTCTTAAAAGTTCTTTTAAGCTGTATGTAGTATTTTCCATTATGGTTTTCCTTCCCACAAATCATATGTATTATTATCAATCTCAAAAGGTTCCTGCCAAAGCCTCCACTCTTTAACCGAGCATATATCATTTATCCTGTCATCCGAGCCGGGCTGCCGGATTAACAGCTTTACAGTAAGAAACTTATTCCTTGAATTATCTTCTAATATAAAAGTGCGTTCTATAGTCATTGCCAATTTGTCATTCTCATAGCCCATGGACCGAATAATATTTTCGTTTAGAATCAAATCAAAATTCTCAAAGAATAATTCATTGTTATTGGAGAAGTTAATCACTTTCTTTATCTTGTTTTTTATGTCATACAAAAAACGCTTACCTTCAGAATCAAGCAAGTAATAAGTCTTGTGATTATCCGCATTTTTTTGGGATAATCTAAATTCGGATGCAGAGATACTAATGCTTAATAGTGCAAACACTACCATTGTAACCAATAGCAGTGATATTAAAACCATAGAACTTCCCTTTTGTGATTTTAAATTATGCATCATATTATTACTCACTCCAGTAGGATAAGTCTTCAATAATTACACCAATACTATATATTTCATGTTTCTCATTATTCTCAAATGGATATGGTTTCAGCCTTACTGCTCTTAAATCCAGGTGTAGTAAGCCTTCCTGATCTTCTGATAATTGGATTATGTTACCATAAATAGCGTATTGAGCTTCTGAATCCATTATAACTGAGCGTTCCCAATTATCATCGTAATATATTGTAAAACGGCTGCCATTTGATGACGAGCCTTCAACACCCTGAAACTCTTCGATTAAAGTATTGGTTTCCAAAACAGCATTATCAAGGTCCATGGCTTTCTGAAGTCTAACATGAGATACAATAAACAGGCTCACTACACCTGCCGATAATACAGCTAAAATCGCCACTGCAACAATTATTTCTACTAATGTGAATCCTCTTTCATCTGATTTCACAATACATCTCCCACTACTTTGATCTTACTTTTATGATATTGCTATACGGTCTTACACCGTCGATACCTACACTTGTGAAAATCTGATTTTCTTCATAATTATAATCTATCTGGAAGCTATCAACTTTTGCAATTATCTGACTTATATCTGGTGTAGGGGTTTCATGACTCAGAACCAACGATTCCATCAGGCAGCCTGAATTATGATAAATCCACGTAGCATAACTTTCACCATTTATGTTCTCATATATTACCAAAGCATTATTACCTGTAATTGGTTCTGGTTTCACTTCAATACTGCCGGCTATATCATTCTGACGAATTTTACTGGTTAAAAAAGAGCTGGCTATCCTAAGCTCACTGGTTTTATCCCTGGAATCATTTAATCTTTGGTATGTTTTAAATGTAGACAGGGATAAACTTAAGCAACATGCTCCAAGTAATACTAAAAGCAATACTACTGAAAGTGTTTCAATCAACGCTCGACCTTTTTCCTGTCTTAGACTGATATTAAGTACCTTTTTCATAAACCTCCACATACGGCATTACATTTGATGCGAATATCTCATAATAATAAAAATACTTTTCATCATTTAGAATAAGGCCATAATTTTTGCTTAAATACTCCAAATCCGGAGGGTAACTTCCTTCAAGGGCATAGCACTGAACACATGTGCGTTCAATAGCCTCCTTTATTCTTTCGGGTTGCGCTGCATTTCTATTTTCCCAGAATATATCCATAAACAAAATAGAAACCAAAGCTGCTATTGTAATAATAATCAGAATGTAAGGCTGAACCCATTTGTAGATATTGCTTTTAAACATATCAAAGACTCCTATCCTATAGAAGACATTATTCCAATAAGCGGCAAGAGAACCGACAGAAGCACCATTCCCAGAATAACTGACAGTATCGCAACTAATGCAGGTTCTATGGTTTTACTGAACCTTTTTAAAGATATCTCTGATTCCTTTCCGTAAATCCTTGTTAATTTTTTTATAGTATCGTTCATTTTTCCTGTGCGTTCGCCAGTCTTAATCATTCTTGAAAAAAGCTCAGGAAAAACTTTTGAATCTTTGATAGCGTCTGAAAATGATTCGCCGTTTGCAATATTTTGGGATACACCTTCCAGCACATTTGCAACATATTTATTATCAATTAACCCTTTAACCAGATTAAAGCTGTCAATTGTATTCATACCGCTTTGGATTGTGAGATCAAGACCCATGCCAATTCTGTATGATATTACTTTTCGATACAATAAGCCCGTCACCGGATTCTTTACTTTAAACTCATCAAACACAAGTTTCCCTTTTTTTGTTTTAGCAAATATTATAATTATCAAAATAACAAATACCGATATAATGAGAAACCATAAAAAGATTTTTTTAAGGGATATGGTGAATAAAAGGATAACCTGTGCTTCTTTTGGCATCTGGCCGCCAAGGCCTTGGAAAATTTCATCAAAGACAGGTATAACCTTATAAATCATAAGCCCAATAATACCAATAATAAGCAACGATAATATAACCGGATATGTAATAGCATTTTTAATTTCTTTATTTAGGTCTGATTCGTTTTCATAGTAAACCGAGAGGTTTTCCATGACAGTGTCAAGTTTGCCTGTCAGTTCACCAATCCTGATCATCTGCAGCATATAATCAGGAAAACTTCCTTCTTCTAAAAATGCCTGATACAATGACATGCCTTCAATTATCTTTTCAGAAATGAATTCCATTGATTTTTTTAACCGGGCATTGGTTATTTCTTCAGATAGTACAGGTATTCCCTCTAAAGGGCTAACTCCTGATTTAAAAAACTGTTCCATCTGATGACAAAGCAGGGAAAGCTCCATCGCACTGAATACTCTTTTTTTCATAATCTGTTTTTCACTCCAGTTTTAGGTGTGATATTATTTCTATTATCATAACATTTTTAACAGCCAAATAATACTATTTATCTGCAAAATATTGCATTTCACGCTTTTATTATCCGATAAATCAACATTATTATATTCACATTCAAAAAATCAAATTATTATTTGTCTTATTGCTTCTTCAGCGCCTTCACATATATCTTTAATGCACCCTTCCTCCATTGGGGACCGAAGGCCGGAAGTCTTTAAAAGATCTGTAAAGGTCATCGTGCCGGCTTTCTTGCTAAAGCTGAGATATTTTTCCCAGGCAGCCTTATAGTCTTCAGAGATCAGATTTCTAAACTGGAGAGCGCAGGTCTGTGCCAGGCAATAGTCAATATAGTAGAAGGGTGAACTGTAAATATGGGTTTGAGCCTGCCAGCGTCCTCCTTTCCCAAAGAATGGGTCATCCTCATAATCCAAATCCGGCTGATATTTACTTTCGATACGCTTCCACACAGCCTTTCGCTCATCAGGCGTCATACCGGGGTTCATATATACTTCATGCTGAAATTCATCTACAGCACATCCGTATGGTATAAAATTGATGGCCGATGCTAAATGCATATACTTATACTCTTCTGCCCTGTCGCCGAAAAACAGCTTCATCCACGGCATGGTAAAAAACTCCATACTCATGGAATGAACCTCACAGGTTTCCATAGTAGCAGTTCTGTATTCACTTATTTCTATATCCTTAGCCAGATAGCCATTAAAGGCATGACCTGCCTCATGAGTTAAAACATCAATATCACCGCTGGTTTTGTTAAAGTTGGCGAAAATAAACGGTGATTTATAATCAGGAATATAGGTCATGTAGCCGCCTGCAGCTTTGCCTTTGCGGCTTAAACAATCCAATAGCTCATTTTCCAGCATAAAACGGAAGAACTCGCTTGTCTCTCCCGACAGCTCATCATACATTTTCTGGCCGGCTCTAAATATTTCTTCGGGTGTTCCTTCAGGTTTCGGGTTTCCATCCTTAAAATACAGAGGAGCATCAATGAAGGTGAGTTTTTTTAATCCCAGCCGCTCCTTTTGTTTTTCATTAAGTTTCCGGGAAAGAGGAACCATGTGCTTTTTTACCTGTTCTCTGAAGGCAGAAACTTCTTTGGGACCATAACAGTTTCTACCCATTCTTATATAACCCAGCTCTACAAAGTTCTCAAATCCCAGCTTTTTAGCCATCTTAGTACGTACTTTTACTAATTTGTCATAAATCTCATCAAGTTTCGCCTTGTTTTCTTCAAAAAATTCTGTTCGTTTTTTATATGCATCCTTTCGAATCTCTCTATCCGGCGACTCCATATACAAACGAAGTTGTGACAAGTTAAGTTTTTTTCCGTCAAATTCCAGCTGAGCTGATGCTATTAACTTAATATACTCGCTCACCAACCTGTTCTCCTCTTGTAACTCAGGTATAATTGCCGGATCAATAGCTTTAAGTTCTAACTCGGCGTTCTCAAAAAGCAGCTTACCAAGTTTCTCCTCCAGTTCTTTTCTAAAATTGGACGATACAAAGGCTCTGTAGAATTCTGCTGTAGAGTTTTCTATTAATGGGCTGTTTTCATCAAAAAAGTCCTTTTCCCTGTCATAGAAAGAATCTTCAGTGTTCATTGTATTGCGGATATGAGCTATGGTGCTCATTGTACTTAATTTATCTGTTAAAACAGTAAACTCTTTATGTGCCAAAAGCTGCTCTTCAGAAGATTTTGCATTTTTTACTCTTTCGATCAGCTTATTTACTTCAGTTATATAAGCTTTTATATCAGGTCTCTTATACAGCATTTCAGAAAATTTCATATACTTCTCTCCTTTTTCTTCCTGTCTTCTCTTTGATTATACTAATACAAAGATGGCAGGACAACAATTAGTACTCTCACATACTATTCTATTATTGTGTATATAATTGACTTTTGTTTAAGTTAATATATCATTGGTAAAATCAAATTGATATTATTTATTAATTTCAGGCCCAAGGCAATCTGCATCCTAAACAGAGTACAGCAAATATACAATCGATACCGGCGGTATTATACAATGTTTACGTATGAGGCCAAAGTTCAATGATAATCGTGAATTAAGAAGCATACTGGAAAGCAGCAAACTAAGCTATTGTTTGGCTAAATATAATTATAATAACATTCTTGACAAAGTATTAAGTCATTTGTATAATAATAAAGTCGCTCTGACATGTGCCAGTAGCTCAGCAGGATAGAGCAACGGACTTCTAATCCGTCGGTCGGGTGTTCGAATCATCTCTGGCACGCCAAGGGAATCCCTGCCACATATGTGCGGGGTACAAAAAAGCAGTCGGTTACTCAGCCGGCTGCTTTTTTGCACTTTGATACCATTAGGTAATATATGGTTCTTATCTGTTATAATTGTTCTTTTAGAATCTTAAAAAGAAGATCTATCAATTCATCATCCCTGTCGACTTCACCGAACCTGTCACTGATTCGATAGCCTTCTTCGGCCTCAATGCCGCTGGCGGGCGGAATATCCAGGCTAAAGCCGCCTTGTCCGGCCTTTGTATTTCTTAGACAATTAATAAGCTGACCTATGTTGAATAATGGCAGGCAGTTTTCTTTTAAGAAATAGTCCCCAGGATCAAAAACATCATAGAAAACCTCTTCTGGGGATTCTTCCTCATTTGCAGGAATTTCTTCATCATCGGTTAATTCCTCAGGCATCCTCAGTCTTTTTAAAGTGATAGTACCCCTTTCGGAAATAATGACCTCGCCCACCACAAATTCAAGATCTTCATATATATCATTTTCTGCATCCTTACAGACAGATGCAACAGCCCTATCGTTTACAGCAGGAAGCCAGAGTAATTTAAGTGCTTGTTTTTGGCTGAATGTTAAAGAATTTAAATCTTCAAGAGTCAAATACTGTTTCATACACTTACCCTCTTTGATTTTTTAATTATAGTATATCATGAAATTTATCATTATTCTTGAGGATAATTCAAAATATTTAGTCTTTATTTCTTTTTTTTTTGATATAAAACTTGTTTAGTACAGAGGAATCTAAAAGAAGTAATCATGTGAAAATTTGAAAGAAACCTTTTTGTAAGTTTCATGTACATTTCCTTAATATCCAATGGTTGACACATCGAATTTGCATTGATATGATATGTATGGTTCGGGTTTTTGAAAGATACTGGAGACAAACTGGAATGTTTCTTTTTTAATGATATATTCATTTATTTTGCAATTTGTTATTAATAAAAAATCATTTTGCAGTATCCCCTGGGTCTTTTTTAAGCCCTGTGTCCTAACCAAAATTTATTAATAATATTGGAGGCCAAACAAAAATGAGTACTTCATCTTATAATCCTTATGAGATAGCACAACAACAATTCGACTCGGTTGCCTCAAAGTTAGACCTTGATGCCGCAACCTGCGAGCTTCTGCGCCAGCCTATGCGCGAATATCATTTCACAATTCCCGTAAAAATGGATGACGGTACCACTAAAGTCTTTAAGGGGTTCAGAGTACAGCATAATGACGCAAGAGGTCCTGCCAAGGGCGGTATTCGTTTCCATCCAATGGAGACAATTGATACAATCCGTGCCCTGTCTATGTGGATGACCTGGAAATGCTCAGTCGTAGACATCCCCTTAGGCGGAGGTAAAGGCGGAGTTGTCTGTGACCCTAGAAATCTTACAGAACGTGAACAGGAAAGGTTATGCCGTGGCTATGTACGTCAGTTGGCCAGAAATGTTGGTCCAAATACTGATGTTCCTGCCCCTGATGTTATGACAAATGCAAAGCATATGCTCTGGATGTTGGATGAATATGAAACTATTCACGGAAGCAGAAACCCCGGATTTATTACTGGTAAACCGGTTGGCATGGGCGGTTCTTTAGGAAGGACAGAAGCAACGGGTTTTGGAGTTATTTATGTTCTGAATGAAGCATTAAATTATCTTAATATTCCTGTTGAAAATACTACTGCCAGTTTCCAAGGTTTCGGCAATGTAGCTCAATATGCCGTCAGATTATATCAGCAATTAGGCGGTAAGGTCGTTGCTATTTCCTGCTGGGATGAAGCTGACAAAAAGGCTTATACCTTCCGTAAGCTTGATGGCATGGACATAGATGCACTGGTAAATATCACAGACTCATATGGTACTATCGATAAAGATAAAGCAAAGGGTCTGGGATATGAAGTTCTTCCCGGTAATGCATGGATTGAGCAGGATGTTGATATATTGATTCCCGCAGCTTTAGAGAATCAGATAACCATTGAAAATGTTCAAAAAATCAGTAAACAGGTTAAGGTTATTTGCGAAGCGGCTAACGGACCTACAACCCCCGATGCTGACAAGGTAATCAACGAAAGAAATATCTTTGTTATTCCTGACTTCTTAGCTAATGCCGGTGGCGTAACCTGCAGCTATTTTGAACAGGTTCAGTCAAATCAGAATTACTATTGGGAAAAAGATGAGGTTCTTGCGAAACTCAAAATAAAGATGACCTCAGCTTTTAAATCAGTTTACGAGCTTGCAGAGAATAAGAAGTTACGGATGCGTGATGCTGCCTATGTAATTGCTATTAACCGCGTAGCGCAGGCTGTTAAGAGCCGCGGATGGGTTTAATTTAATAAATAATATTTAATATTGAATCATTAAGCAGCCAACGTATGCATAGCATGCGGTAACGCCGTCCACTGGCGGCTTAAAGTTATAAATTGCTTTATGGTTTTATGGTATAATATAGGAGGTTGGTAATTTTTCCAACCTCCAGTTTTTAATAAAGGGAGACCTTTATATTATGGGTAATGAAAACATTGGGTCCAATAATTTACTTGATATCCTGAAGGAACGGGAAAAAGAGTTAAACTGCCTGTATATGGTTGATGAGATTCTCGAAAACCATCAATTATCCATACCTGAGATTCTTAAAGAAATCATCAGAGTATTACCTTCTGGCTGGAGATTCCCTGAACTATGCCGGGCAAGAATAATATACAAAAACCATAGTTATCAGAGCCCCGGATTTATATCCTCTCCCCTCTCTGAAACATCTGATATCAAAGCAGATGGAAATATTGCAGGTAACATAGAAGTTGTATATATTAAGGAAGTTCCAAAAACCGATGAAGGTTATTTTCTTTTTAAAGAAAAGAAACTGATAAAGTCTGTCGCAGACAGAATAGGTCAAATGCTTGTTTATAGGCAGATGAAATCCGTAATGAGCGGATGGGAAGATTTAAAAACAAATCCGGCTGCCTCTGAGAATGAGGTAAAGGAATGGGAATTTCTTGTAGAATTTCTTAAGTATACCGATCATAGTATGCTTCTTCACATATGCAGGAAGCTTACAAACTACCTTCTTATTCTGGGTGTAAACGAGGCATCTGAACTTTTTAATTGTTCGACAAATAACTTAACAGATGATGGCGGATATGCAAATTATCCTGCGGCAGCAGAGCCAATGGGGGATATAACATTAATTTGTGAAAATGCTTTTAATGTTGCTAAAAAATATATTGGCGCCCAGGAGCTGAAAAACCAAATCAAAAGATGGATGCAGGAGGAGAATGCCTATTCCCTCATCAAAGTAATTGGCAGTAACTCTCCGTCACTTCATAATATAATTGAGGCTCTCAGAAAATTCCAAAAATCTTCAAAGAACGATGAACTGCTGTTTTCTCCTAAAGGCCGGTGGCTTACCGTAGGTTTAATAAAAAACTTTTTATCCGATAAACCTGACTTTATAAATATTGCTGCACAGTATTTAAATTACAACGATTTTAATGATATTATCAACAGGATAATCTATCCCTCAGACAGCCGGGGGCGAATCGGAGGAAAGGGAACCGGCCTATTCTTAGCAAATAAAATACTAAAAAAAGAAAAAGACAACCTACCTCAGCTTAATTCCATTAAAGTTCCCAAGACCTGGTATATTACAACAGACACTATAACCAAATTTCTTCATTATAACGATTTAGAAGAGCTGAATGAGCAAAAATACAGAGATATTCAGGAGATACGTTTAGAATACAGAAATATCATACAATTAATGAAGAGTTTCAGCCTGCCGCCTGAAATTATTAATAATCTTTCAGTGGCTTTGGACGACTTAGGAGATACGCCAATTATAGTCAGAAGCTCCAGTGTGCTGGAGGATCAAACTGGTGCCTCTTTTTCAGGCAAATATAAGAGCCTGTTTTTAGCCAACCAGGGTAGTAAGCAAGAGAGATTAAATGCCCTCCAGGATGCCATTATTGAGGTGTATGCCTCTGTCTTCGGCCCCGATCCTATCCAATACAGAGCAGAAAGAAATCTTCTGGATGTTCACGAAGAAATGGGCATAATGATTCAGCAAGTTGTTGGTACCAAGATCGGAAAATACTTCTTCCCTCTGTTTTCCGGTGTTGCTTTCAGTAATAACGAATACAGATGGTCACCCAGAATAAAACGGGAAGACGGTTTGTTAAGGATGGTTCCCGGTTTGGGTACCCGGGCTGTTGACCGCTTGACCGATGATTTTCCAATCCTTGTATCACCCCAGCAACCTGGTATCAGGGTAAATATTGTACCTGATGAAATTAAGAGGTATTCACCTAAAAAGATTGATGTTATCAATTTAGAGAATAATACTTTTGAAACTATTGAAATATCAAAGCTGCTTAAAGAATACGGGAATAAAATGGATAATATAAATAAAATTGTTTCTGTTATGGAATATGATTATATCAGAAAACCAAATTTCTTTGAGATAGATTTTGAGAAGGATGAACTTATTGTAACATTTGATGGCATAATAAGTGATTCACACTTTATTACACAAATAAACACCGTTATCAGGACTTTACAGGAAAAACTCGGGTATGCCGTTGATATTGAATTTGCATCTGACGGGAAGGATTTATATCTTCTACAGTGCAGACCGCAAAGCATCAGGGATGATACTGCTCCCGCCCCTATTCCTCAGGACGTGCTCTCTAAAGATATTGTTTTTACTGCCAATCGTTATATTTCAAATGGGCTTATTCAAAATATATCTCATATTGTATATGTTAACCCGGAGCATTACAGTGAATTATCCCAGCTGGAAGATTTAAAAACAGTAGGTAAAATAATTGGTAAGTTAAACTCCTTTCTTCCTAAACGCCAGTTTATCCTTATAGGCCCGGGCCGTTGGGGAAGCCGGGGGGATATAAAATTAGGCGTATCAGTCACATATGCTGACATCTGCAATACTGCGGCTTTAATTGAAGTCGCCAAAAAGCAAAGCGGATATATGCCTGAATTATCTTTTGGCACACACTTCTTCCAGGATCTTGTTGAAGCTAATATCCGGGTGCTGCCCTTATACCCCGATAATGAAGGAATTATTTTTAATGAGAAATATCTTAATAAATCCAGGAATACTCTAAAGACAATATTCCCGGAATACGAACGATTTGAAGATGTTGTAAAAGTGATAGATATCCCTTCTGTCTCTGACGGATATAATATGAGTATATGTATGAATGCCGATTTGTCTCAGGCTATTGGATTTCTTACCCCTCATAAAATTAAACTTTCCCATAAGCGAAGAGTTGTTGAATACGAGGATTATACCGGTGATGACAAGGCATGGAGATGGCGGTATCATATGGCCGAACAATTGGCTGCAAGAATTGATTCAAGCCGATTTGGAGTTAAAGGTTTCTACCTATTTGGAAGTACAGGTTCAGGCACAGCAGGGCCTGGCAGCGATATTGATATAATCATTCACTTTGAGGGAAATGATACGCAGCTTAAAGAGCTTGAAAGTTGGCTGGACGGCTGGAGTACGAGTCTTGCCGAGATAAACTATATGAATACCGGCTATAAAATGGATAAAATACTTGATGTCCACATCATTACAGACGAGGACATCAATAATAAGGATTCCTTTGCAATTAAGATTAATCACCCGGCAGATCCGGCTATACCCTTAAAAATCTCTTAGGATTTTACTTGTTTTTTTCTGTGTGCCTTAAGCATTATAGCCAGAAGCGGAACCAGATATGCAACAAGTAATCCCAGTGTAACAAACAGCAGCATATCGGATTCCGGAGCCAAACCAATAAATATCAACATGGGTGCTCCCAGAAGAATTGCAAAGCTGCTGCCTGTTAACAAATTATTGGCAGCGGGAGTTTTGAATTCAGGATCTACTTCCCTAAGCAATACTACCCCTGAGCTTATTGTCCCTGTAAGCATTCCGTACATGGATACCATTCCTTCGTACTCATATCCGGGATATATTTTCTTGCACAACCACTTAAGATAATAAAATGTTACTATTCCGCCCAGAACAGCAATTATAATGAAAGGAACCCATAGCCCTTTCAATTCTTTGAATTCTATTGACGCTATTCCGGCGATAGTCATAAAATCGAATGACAAGCCGGATATCCTGGATAATAAATAATTATTTGGGTATTGGCGAGTCATTACCTTAGCTTTTGTCAAAGCATCAAAGCCCAGTCGACAGCCTGTTGCCAATAATGATCCGGTGATAAAGTTAAATCCCCAAATTAATGGTGACAACGTCCTTGACAGACCCGGAGCAAACTCAGCTAAAAGACTTGTTATCCCAAGAGATACTAAATATGTGGCCAGGTATATTAACAGAACCAGTGCAAACTGCACCGAAAATCTGTCTACCGATTGGGATATGGGAATCTCATTCTTATCCTGAAAATCTTCAACAGTAACCGACCCGGAAACATAGGCTGCCTCCTGCACTTTAACTTTTCTTTGCCTGTTTACTACATTAATATAAAAAACTCCTACAACACAAGCACATATAAATCCTGCCGCAGCAATTGACAACCCAAAGGACTGCCCTCCCACAAAACCCAGCTGTTCATATGACGAGCCGACATTATTGGCCTGTCCCGGCCCCTGGCCATATCCCATGGGCAGAAGTATCCCGGCGGCTTTAAAGAAATCGGGCATTATTGTATATGCAAGTCCAATTGATATTATCAGACCTAAAATACCTTGAACCAAATATGTACTTACAATTAATGCACCGCTTTTAAGCGCTGTTAAATCACTCTTTTCTTTCTCGCTGTATTTGGCTGGAATCCGAAGAGAAAGAGCAATGAAACCAATTCCTATAGCATGGTAAGTAACCTTTTCCAGGAAGTCCCCGTCCATAGGAATTAGATTCAATTCCCTTAAAAATAATGCTATAAAACCGCCCAATACAGCCGTAGGAATCATGGCTTTTCTTATAAACATTATCTTTCGGGACAGTATATTAGCAAAAAGCAGAAGTCCGGCAATTAAACCAAACTGAATAATAAAATTCCATAAACCAGTATTAGCTGCTGAAAAATCCACAAAATCACTCCTTGTATGCTAACTATTGTGAGTTTTTAAATATTTAAACAGCTCCCTGTATTTCAGAGCACTTCTGGGGTAGCTTGACTTAATCTCATATGCCTGCCGGTCATTTGTGGCAAAGGCAATGTCCATCTGCCCAATAATATTTAAGTCAGACAAATCATTAAATTTATAGATATATTTATGATTATCCTCACTAACAAAAACTATTCTATTATTATAGCAAAGCAGGGTTCCTTTAGCTATCAGCTTGTTTTTGCCACGGTTAGCCTCCCATAGTGTTTGACCTTCATCAGAGTATATTAGTTCATCAGGCGGCAGACTTTTAATTTTTTCAATTTCCTGTTTAAGCCAAGTGTCCTGAAATCTGCACCATTCCAGGACTGTCTTAAAGGGAGGTTCTTCGTCGTCGTTTGACGATAAATATCCATATGTATCATATTTCAGATCTAATCCGCAGGCACAAAAAAGCCTGTCTCCTTCGCTTTTTAGTGTTGCTGTATTATCACATTTTGGACATAAATAAAGGGCTGTTTCAAGATTCTCGGCCAACTTATAGCCTTTATATTCAACAGGATTCTTTTCCTGCTCCTCATAGGCATCAACATATAAATCTTTCTTAATAGCCGAAAAGACTTCATCAACTGTCATGGACTTTATTTCTTCAGGGGAGTATTCCTTTATCATTCGCCCCTTCATTTTACCCTTTCGCAGTGTTTTGGACCAGCGGGGACTTGTAAAATACCCTCCATCCAGACGGAAAGTGATAAGTGAAACACCGCTTTTCTTAATTAATTTGCCCGTTGCAGGATGAACTTCACCTGTCTCACCGCTAAAGGAACGATTGCCTTCAGCAAACATACAGACATTTGCTCCTGCTCTTAATCTTTTTAATATGTTAATAGCTGTCTGTATTTCTGTTATTGCTTTTACTCTTGGAATGGGGGCAACAAGGAAATTGATGAGCTTGCTTATAAAGCCCCATCTGAATATATGCTCACTTGCCACATAATACATTTGATCGGGAAAAGCTAAGCCGACTAAAAATGGATCGTAGTCGGTATTATGATTTGCTAAAATAATATACGGTTTGTGTTTGGGTTTTACTTCTTCAAAAGAATAGTTTAGTTTTTTTACCAGGTAGGGTTTAAGAATTCTCTTAAGCATTCTAAAAACGAATCGGTGCCAGTTTAAAATCTTCATCATTTTCCTCGCTCTTAAAAATTAATGGTTTTTGCGATAAAATGCCATAACTATTATCTCATACTATGATACAGCTTGTACATGCTTTAGTCATCACTTAACTATTATTTATCCAATCATAACATATAATACGATTATATTATATATCGACTGAATTACAAACTACATTATAAAGGACAACGATTAAACCATATTTAACTCTTCCCCGGTTTTTGTGCTATAGATTAATAGAATTCATAATACAGGGTAAACTAATACTGACTCATAACAAAAGGAGGAGTAAAATGGGCAAAAAGAAAGTAAATCCAAAGCTTAATAAACCGGTTCATGGCGACCCTGCCTTTTACAACGACCAAATCGGCAATAATCTGGAACCTATAAAAGAAAATATGGATAAAAAGCCTGAAGCCCATAAGTCAGACTAAAAAAGTGAGGTTGCATCTGATATCACAACCTCTTTAACAATTTTTAATTAAGGGTTATCTTTTTGCCAGACATTAAAGTAATCGGGTAATTTACTTATGTGCCCAAGCACCTTTCCTCTGCATTGAAATCTTATATCACTGTCATATGGAATAAATACATTTGTATCCTTATAATCTTCATTAGCAGAAATTAACCATATGTTACCACCCTTATCCTGATAAAAATGCTTACAGTATGGAGCTCCATCTACATTGAATATACCAATGTCACCATTTCTGATGTTTTTTCGAGCCTTCCAATTAATGCATACTAAATCACCATCCATAATCGTGGGCTCCATGCTCCGACCACTAATTTTTAATACAAAATCGGTACCTGGTAACACATCTGTTTCAGGTAAGTCAATTTCTTCGAATCTCTCTTCTCCAAAATCTTCACTCGGGCCTGCTGCTGTCGCAGCTTCATAAAATCTTACCTTGACATACTTGATTTTTTTAGGTTCCGTATCTGATGCCACTATCTTGTACGTTTTTTGTTTGGCGGTATTTTCCTTTGCTCTATCGCATCTTGTAGCCAAGTATTCTCCAAGGGCCTTGTCTTCACAGTATACATAACATCCCTTCTGTCCTCTTGACAGGAGTGTTTTATATGTATTCCTGATAATCCTATCTGCTAGTTCTTCATTGTTCCCCGTTCTGAGGCCCTTTATAGTGGCATCATTCTTATCACGCCTTGTATAATCGGTTATCACTTTACCATTTTCATATCTCATATCTGTGCCGATAATTATTCCAACATAATCAAATTCTAATCCTTGAGCCGAATGAATACAGCCTACCTGTTCAAATGAATCTGGATCAGTTGCCCATTGATCAGTGGTAAAGTTCCATTGAGCTTTAAAACCGCCTTCAAGTTCTATGTCATACTGCGTCTTATCATTTTTGCTGTTCCAAGGATAACAATAACCTGCAATCATGCGTGATTTATTGTTAATATTAGTTTTTCGTAATGCTTCTTTCATTTTTGAAGGCTCATCAAAAAATTGGATATCATAGTCAAAATCAAACCAGTCATAATTTGCTGTGTGTCTTATTTCAAGCACATCATCAAGAAATGCAAGATAACCATCAGAACCATTGCATCTAAACTGTGATAGCAGTTTTAGATTATCACCGTAATGTACTTTACTACATAATTTTTTCGCCCATTTTTTAATTTCTTTTACAGAACCAATGTCCCTAGTGGAAATAATCTGGTCCTCGTCAATAAAGAAAACACTGATTTTACATGCATTAATAATTTCTTTGATTTGGTTTTCGCCGAAATTACCAAATAACCCCGATTTTGCATTAAGCCTGTGCGCCTCATCAACAAGAAGGCAATCGAAAGTGTTTGAAGGCGTATCATAAAATGTCCCGGAACTTTTAAATAGCCCTCTCAGATAACTCAATGTATGCTTACCTCGTACAAGAGACTTGGCAAATGTTGTCCTTGGAGCACTAGTTTTAGTAACATAAAAACAGCTAAAACCGTTATTAAGGATTTTTGCAAGCAAATTGATTGCAATAACTGATTTACCGGTTCCTGGGCCTCCTTGAACAATGATTGTATGTTTTTCGTCATTTGATATTGTATTCTGCACTAGTTTTAAAATTGTCGCATAGGCAACCTGCTGCTCTTCAATCATAATAAATTCCTGTTTGCCATCTAGAATGGCACCAACAGAATCCTGTAATGATTTTGATGGTTTCAGTTTTCCATTTTCAATTATATCGAAAAGTTTTTTATTCGAGGGCTCTTTGATAAATTTAGCTATAAAGTCTTGAAGCTCTTCAGAATCTTCCTGGAGAAAAACCGGTGCTTCTTTAATTACATCATTGTATTTATGATGGAATATCTGATTCTTATAAGTCTCTTTATAGTTATGCAAATATGCACATGGTATCAGACTTATATTATTCTCTCTAACAGACTCATTAAAATTCTCAATTAGTTTTGCATATGAGTATACCTGCTGAGACGGGTGAACTACATCTCTTAATGCACCACCTGTGTATGCCTTTACAACGCTTTCTCGGCTTGTCGCAGTGCATTTTTCCCATTGTTTAAGTTCAATTACAACAATATTTTCGTTTTCGCCATCTCTACCACCAATCATAAAATCTACTCTCTTTGAGGTAAGAGGAATTTGATATTCAATGGCTACTTGAGATTGATCCGGAATTCTTGAATCACCTAAAATCAACCCCATTCTTGGAAGAGAATTTTCCCATGAACGAAATTCTGCAATTTGTCCTCTTGGTATATAAAGTCTTTTAAATAGTTCATCTATATTTCTTGCAATTGTACCGTTCATGACATCTCTTTGAAAAGATAGCTTTGTTCCCTCATAAACAATCATTGTATATCTCCCAACCTTATAGTTCGATTTAAATCGTATCTTATAACTCGTTATACTTATCAGAAATGCCCTTTGCTTTATTCACCGGATATTTTTCATTATTTTTAATTACTTTTTCTCTGATTATCTCATTCATATCCAGATTACATGCATCTGCCATTAAAATACAGTAATTAAGTACGTCTGCCAATTCTTCTTTAATTCTCTCAATCTTATCAAAGCATTTGCAATCAGTACCGCTCCATTGAAATACTTCCAGGAGTTCTGCAGCCTCAAGAGATATTGATATTGCGAGATCCTTTGGATTGTGGAATTGTGCCCAATCTCTAGCATCTCTAAAATCTATCACCATTTGTATTGTCTCGGCATCCATAGTAAATCGCCTCCTTTAGGATAGTATATCATATATGTATATGGGGTCAGGCTTTTGACTTTCTAATTCTTGGCTTTTCAGGTAATATTAAATTGGTTCTTTTACCTGCATAGTAGTTCTAGTGTAACTGGTTTGATGTTTCACCGGACACCATCAATTCTCCAATAACTTCATCAATTAACTCTGATGTCCCAGTATCTATTTTCTCACCCTTGATTCGTGAAATAACAGACGAGGATATATTTAGTATTTTAGATAGGTCCCTATTTGTAATTTCATTGTACTTATCACTGAGGACTATTATCGCCTTCCTGGCTGTTACAATCTTCTTTAATTTCGTTTTTCTAGTTATTTCTTCAATGGTCAGACTTGTTTTCTCACAAACATATTTTATTATATCCTCTAGGTTTATGGCCACGCGAGAAACCTCTGTCTGCAACCCCTTAAACTCCTCTATTGTTGCATGCGGCTTCACTTTGTCAAATAAAAACTCATTGATATTAAACTCTCTCTGGTCTAGGTTCATAAACCTTATGTATTCTTTCAACCCGCTCCTTAAATCTTTACCAAGCATTTTAATTACATACTCCACCTCAACCACAGATTCCTTATTAATCTTTATGTAATCTTGATGGCTGCTCCACTTATAATTAATTTCTTCCATCCAAGCTTCTACTGGATTATAGTGTATATATTTTATCAGTTGTAATAGGTAAGAATCTCCGTCAACTAGTATTGCTTTATACCTCTGTTGGAAAACATGACCAGTCCTGCAGTATTTTGAATTGTATCCTTGGGTGAAACTTTGTTGTATGCCCTGCATTATCTTTGATAGTGGGACATCTCCTGTTTGTATTAGCATATGAACATGGTTATCCATGATACAGTAAGCAAATATCCTGAAACAATACCTTTCCTTATACTTTTGAATAAGATACAGGTAAAATTTTTTATCTTCATCATTATGAAGTATATGTTCTCCATTATTTCCTCTACACATAACATGGTAGAAGGCTCCGGGATATTCAATTCTAGGTTTTCGTGCCATCAGATCACCTCATAGTAACATCATTATTACTGAATATTCAACACATGGAATCAATCCCCTTCTTTTTTATCATAAAGATACTATAGATACTAAAGAACTGAAGATAAAGAATCAAAAAATCAAAAGCCTGACCCCATCTAGTGGATAAAAAGCCTGAAGCCCATAAGTCAGACTAAAAAAGTGAGGTTGCGTCTGATATCACAACCTCTTTAACAATTTTATTATGACAGGAGCGTGCGGTCATATGTGAATTCCTCACCACTTGCTGCACCAAATCGTTTTAAAAGACTCTCCACTGTGAGTTTCTTTTTTTCATCGCCTTTGATATCAAGTATTATTCGGCCATCATGCATCATTAATAATCGATTTCCAAACTTTATGGCATCACGCATATTGTGGGTCACCATCATTACAGTTAAATTATTTTCGTTAATCAATTGATCTGTCATAGATAAAACTCTTTCAGCTGTTTTTGGATCAAGGGCTGCTGTGTGTTCATCCAGCAGTAAAAGTTTCGGTTTTTTTATGGTAGCCATTAAAAGAGTGATGGCTTGTCTTTGCCCTCCTGACAGCAGCCCCACTTTGGTATGTAGTCTGTCTTCAAGCCCCAGATCCAAATGGGAGAGTATTTGCCGGTAGGTCTCCCTTTCCTTGTTTGTTATCCCCCATTTAAGACCTCTGGGCTGTCCCCTTCGTAAAGCTAAAGCCAAATTTTCTTCAAGAATCATATCCGAGGCGGTACCCATCATCGGGTTCTGAAAAACCCGCCCCAGCATTGTTGCCCGCTTGTGTTCAGGCAGTTTAGTCACATCTGTTCCAGCAATATTAATGGTACCTTTATCAACTCCGTATACACCAGCTACGCAGTTTAGCAGGGTAGATTTTCCGGCTCCGTTTCCGCCTATAAGGGTGACAAAATCTCCTTCTTCCATCTGTATGCTTACATCCCGTAAGGCAATCTTTTGGTTCACTGTTCCAGGATTAAACACTTTATATATCCGGTCTACTTTAAGCATATTACTCACCCTCCTCTACAGTAATCTTAGGCGGGTTGAGATAATCTTTAATTATTGGGAGTGCTAAAGCTATAGCCACTGTAATAGCGGTAAATAACTTCAGATCATTACTATGCATACCCAGCTTTAATACAAAGGCAATTATTATACGGTATGTAATCGCACCCATTGCAAGGGATGTCAGTCTCAGGAAATAATTTCGCTTTCCAAAAAGCACCTCACCTATTATCACCGATGCAAGACCAATTACAATTGAACCGGTGCCCATCTGAACATCAGCAAAGGTTTGGTTTTGTGCTATCAATGCTCCGCTTAGTGCAACAAGACCATTACTAATTACCAGCCCAATAATTATCATTGTGTTTGTGTTTATACCCTGCGCCCGCACCATATTAGGATTATTACCGGTAGCCCTGATGGCACAACCAATTTCAGTTCCGAAAAACCAATATAGAAAACATATTACAATTGAAACACTTAAAAACCCCAATACAATAACAGCCCAGGAAAATTCGAGTCCAAGCCTTTCAAACACCGTATACACGGTCTCCATACGTAATAATGAAAGGCTTGCTTTTCCAAGCACACGAAGATTAATTGAGTATAATGCAATCATTGTAAGGATACCCGATAACAGAGCAGGAATCCTTAGTTTTGTATGTAACAGGCCTGTTACTAGGCCTGCAGCCATTCCCCCTAATAGAGAAATACCTGTTGCAATATATGGATTAAGACCTATTGTAATAGCCTGTGCAGCAATAGCTGCACCTAATGTAATACTGCCTTCCACGGTTAGGTCAGCAATGGCCAGAATACGATAGGAAATATACACACCTATTGTCATCATGGCCCACAGTAAACCCAGGGAAACAGCTCCTTTTATAATCTCCAGCATTTTAGTCCACCTTTTTCCTATGTCCGGCTAATTCAGCTCTTCTAATAAAAACTCCCGGGAAATACGGTTTATTTATAAATGACGTATTCCAAAAGATCGTCCGGAATCTTAATACCAATTTCCTCAGCAACTGTTCCGTTTATGGCAAAATCATATTTATCAGGCTTTTCAATCGGCATGGTGGCCGGTTCTGCTTCGCCTTTAAGAATTCTTATTGCCATAAGTCCGGTTTGGTAACCTAAATCATAATAATTTATACCAAGAGTTGCTAATCCACCGTTTTCTACCATTCCTGCTTCCCCACAGATTACAGGAGTCTTTGACTTGGATGTAACTCCATAAACTGTAGGTATGGCAGTTGCAAAAGTATTATCGGTGGGTATGTAAATTGCGTCACATTTTTCCACGATTGATTGTGTTGCCTGCTGTACATCATTGGAATTAGTCACAGTGACTTCTACATAATTAAGACCCATTGCCTCAATATTTTCTTTAGCAATTGCGGCTTGAAGAATTGAATTGTCCTCGCTGGAAGTGTATAGAACACCCACTGTTTTGGCATCCGGAACCAGCTTAACAAGAAGCTCGATTTGTTCCTTAATCGGGTTCATGTCTGTTGTTCCGCTAACATTCATTCCTGGGGCTTCATTTGATTTGGCTAATCTGGCGTCAACATAATCCGTAATAGCTGTTCCAAGAATAGGAATTTTCGAGGTTTTCCCGGCGATTGACTTCCCTGCCGGTGTTGCGATAGCCAATACCAGATCTACATTATTACTGACAAAGCGATCACTTATAGTAGATAGATTTGTTTGATCACCCTGGGCATTCTGTATGTCAAAGGTAATGTTCTCGCCTTCAACATATCCATTGTCTCTTAATGCTGTAATAAAGCCTTCCCTTGCCGAATCAAGGGCAACATGTTCCATGTACTGAATAATGCCAACTTCCGGGTGATTTTTTTTCTTAGTACAACCTGCGAGTACTACAAATACTGCCATGGCAAGTATAATTGCCATAGCCTTCACTAATCTTTTCATTTCCATTCCTCCGTACTACCATACTCCATTTTATCCTGAAGGCAAGATAAAATTATGATTTATTATATGCAATGCATATTCATTTGTCAATAAAATAAAGAACAACTATCCCCGCTTTGATTTTATAAACTGGATAATTTTATCAGTGTTTTTTAGTTGCTCTATATTTATTTCGGTATTTGAAACTGTCTTAATATACAGATAGCGGTTATTTCCGTACATAAAGCTCCTCTTCACTCTTTCTTCAATTTCTGCTATATTACTGTACAAAATATCAAATGATTTATACCCTGTATTTCCAAATACTTTGCTGTCGGTAAGGCCTATCATTCTCTTTCTGTTCAAAACCAATTCTTTTATACATACAAAAATAAAAACTATTGAAAAAATAATAATAATATAATCGATTCCTGCAAAAACAGCTGCATTTTCCCCTGTAAGGTATAAAATTGATAAAATAATACCAATAATCCCTAAAACTATACCGACTATAAATACCGTATTATGAAATTCCCCTTTTAACAGTGTTTTTTCTCCTCGTTCGTCTAGAGTTGTGTTCATCTCATTATCCATTATCCTTGTTTTCTCCCCTCAAAGCTGTTTTACCATCTAAACATATTTTACCATTTAAATGCCTGAAAGCTCATTTTTGCCCTGCGAATAATACAAATAATTATCTTTCATTCTGTTTCAACCATATCAACACTATCTTCGAAATTATTTGTACTATACTTTTTCCACAATTGTACTGCCACTACAACAAAACAGGCTGTCATCAGATATAAGACAAATAATACAATCCACATACTCGGCACATATTCTGCAAGTATAACGGCAACCGCATTAACCAGAGTATGCAGGAATATCGCCAGTGGGTATAACCAGAAGCACTTCCCCTTGTTTTTCACAGCAAACCACACCAGGACTGATAAAGAGATATGAATGGCTACTGCGGCAATTCGCTCAACTATGCTCATCAGAAAATCGCCTGAAGGTGTACTGGATAACAATTCAAATGTTTTATGCAGTGATTGTTTCTGTGCTTCGTCAGTTGTTCCGGCTATAAGCTGCTCTGCAGCACCACTGTTCAGCATTATTGACAATATAATATTTGACACCATGCTGAATACCAGAATAAAAAAGGCTTCAATCCCACCGTGGCCGGCGCCATACATCAAAGCATTTTTATCATTAATTAAATCCTTTTTCAACACTGTCTTAAAAGCAAGAAAACGGCCTGTTTCTTCAAAGAGTCCTGCCATTACTCCGGCATAAATACCAAACAACCAGATATTGCCCTGGATTGTTTTCCCGACATCAGAGTTAAGTATCAACACGTGAAAAAGTTGCTCAAGAATTAATGCAAATATAATGAATATCGCACAACCAATAAAGAATGGCTTAATACCTGTCTTATGTTTTTTTCTAAAATAGATTAGAAGTGCAATGGGTAAAACTATGCCGGTCAAAGCACTAATTGACATAAAAACCACCGACAATGCAGGTACAGAATATTCCATAATCATACCCTCCTTTGAGTCGTTTTTATTGTATGCTACATAGATGTTTTTTTCAAGTTTTAAACTAGCGAAAATAAGCTAATATAAGACCGTCAAAACATAGCTGTTTTTTTTATTTCTCAGTTTAGTGTTTTCTGTATGTAATCTCAAACCGGATAAACAGAGAGCCCTGAAAGGTTAGGTTTCCCCAGTCACCCTCCTTAAGGTCGTTATAGATTGATTCCGGTACCACGTAGTCTATCCTGTTGCCGTTAACAAATTGAAAGGTAATAGTGTTATTCTCATTTTTCGCCACAACCAGTACATTATTTGCCGTATGCCGGGACAGGCCACGCTGTGAAAACTTATTTTTATTGTCCTTAAGGGATTTGCCAATAATAAATAAGATTATAATGAAAAGCAGTAGTAAACCTACAAACACAAAATATCCCGCGAAATCCCCTAGTTTAGGCATCTTCACACCGATTATCGATAGCACTGAGCAGAAAACAAATATAATACCAATCACTATTGGAGCGATATTGCCCCTTGCTACCGATTCTCCGGCTAGAATTTGCTCCGGTCTTTGTGGATCATAACGAATTTCCAATACCGTTCCGATGGGGTATTTAACTTCAAGTGACCCAGGACCTCGTGCCTGTACCGGCTGGCCGTTAATCCGGTATTCAAAAACCGGATGATACTGCGTACGACTCTTGTGTTTACCGGCCCTACTCTTTCTATGTATGTCAACAACGGTGGCGCTAACAAGAATACCATTTCTTTTTATCCGCATATATTTGAGAATGTTAATAACAGCCGAAATAATAAGCAGTATTCCGAAAAATAGAAAAATAATCTCAAAAAACATTTGTATTGACCTCCAAAAAAACTATTCATGGTCCTGATAAATAGAATTAACGCCTATACATTATTAATACTTCAAATAAAGAAACATATTAGATAGCTATCAATTGTGGCAGGTAGTAGACTTTACAAAGACGATTATTAATCTATTTCTATAAATATTATACTACTAGATTAAATATGTTAAAGATGAAATTGACATGGCATTATTTATATATAGCGACGCATTAGTGTTTTAGCGGCGATCTTCCCTGTTTAGATAGGGATAAAACATTTTATACAAATTAGAATACTAATATGAGTGGATACGAATTATTGTTAAATTTCAATAAAATGTTTCAGGCTCTGTTTCGTTTCTTCCGTAGAAAAATAAGTAAATCCTTAACCAACGTTAAACCCCGCATTCAGCCAACAACATAATCAAATTATTTACATCTGCTTCTGTGGTTGCCCAACTGGTGGCAAAACGAATTACCGTATGATTCTCATCATATTTTTCCCAGAACCCGAATTCTACCTTTTCGGACAAATGCTGCATCCGCTCATTGTCAATTATGACAAAGACCTGATTAGTAGGAGCTTCTGTATACATTTGATACCTGTTATCCCGGAGTGCGGACCGAATTCTGGCAGCATTGTCGATTGCATTCTTACCAATTTTCTCATAGAGTCCATCTGAAAACAGTGCATCAAACTGTAGTCCCAGCAGTCGTCCCTTGGCCAGAAGCGCTCCATGCTGCTTGATGATGGAAAAGAAATGCGGTATCCTACCGGGTTTTGGAATAACTACAGCCTCCCCAAATAATGCGCCGCACTTGGTACCGCCGATATAAAATGCATCGCAAAGCTCCGCCATATCCTTCAAGGTGACATCATTTTCCGGGCTTGAAAGTGCGTAGGCAAGCCGTGCACCATCCACATAGAGAGGAATACAATTGTCACGGCATACCTTGCTGATGTGCCGGAGCTCATCCAATGAATAAAGCGTACCGTATTCTGTCGGCTGCGAAATATATACCATACCGGGCATTACCATATACTCGCGATTTACGTCATTGTTGTATGTATTAAGGGCATCTTTAATCTGTTCTGCAGTAATTTTACCATGTTTCTGATGAAGTGTAAGGACTTTATGCCCGCCAAACTCTATTGCTCCAGCCTCATGAATGCTGATATGGCCGCTTTCCGGAGCCAGGACACCCTGATAGGAACGAAGCATCGCACCAATGACAGTAGCGTTTGTCTGCGTACCGCCAATTAAAAAATAAATCTCAGCATCCGGGCAGTGACAGGCGGCGCGGATTTTATCCTTTGCGGAATCCGAATAGGGATCAAAACCGTATCCGCTGGTTTTTTCCAGATTCGTCTCCAGCAATCTGCGTAATATTTCAGGATGGGCGCCTTCCATATAATCGCTGGAAAATGATAGCTTATTATTCATAGTATTATGATCTCCTCTGAATTTTGGTTATTTCTTTGGATATTGTACATATTAATCATGACGCTCATCAAAATTATCATAGGTTTCACAAAATCTAGCAGAGAAAGATGGCTCTTCTCCCGCTATGTATAGATGTGAGATATCTCCGAATGCATTCATTCTAAAATAGGCAATCCCCTCCCTGCGCTCTTCCGTTACAAGAGTGGTAACAGAAGATGGTGAAGCACAAAAGCCATGCCATAGAACTACAGGTGATATTCCTAAAAGGTGGCTTAAGATTACACATCCAACACCAAAATGGCAGAAAAGAACTATGGTATCTCTATTTGGATTAATAGCCCGGTACAAATTACCTTCACGAACGTATCCATTTTTTTCTATAATCTTATCAATTCCTTCAAAAACCTTTTTTGCCTCCGATATCACATTGCCCTTTTCCATAATCGGTACTGTATGCCAGAGATCTTTACTATAATACTCATTATTTGTTGTCCAATCTTGTGGTAGTAAATCCCAGCAAATCCTCTCTTTGCCTAATTCCTCATCATATATACGAGCATCAAATTCTCTAAGCCACGGCAATACTTCTGCAGTACGATTCATTTTATTTAATGTAAAATCTGCTGTTTCACGTGCTCTTCCAAGCGGGGAAACATAAAATTCTTTTACATCCATAGCTGATATTCTATTTGATAAAAGTTCTGCTTCTTTCCGTCCTTTTTCGGTTAGTGAATCATTTTCATAGTCAGGATCAGCATGGCGAATAATTAGTAATTTCATAGAGTCAACTCCTTGTTTTTATGTATAAGTATATTATAACTATAACACCTTAAAGTTTTTCTTTTATATCAATAATATAACTTAAAACTCATATTCTCAATCCGGATTGAACGGAAATATTAATCTGTATGTGGGAACATTAAAACCCAACCAACAACGCAATCGAAGATTGCTTTCGGGTCCCGGAAACTATGTTGTATACACAATAAGCAAGGCACACTACGAATTACTACTAAGTGTGCCCGAGATTACTTTAATAAATATAAGGGGTATTATCTGACACGTTTTACTCCCGGCACTTCATATGTGCCGTTTAATATTTTAGCAGAGAGCTGATACATTCTTAATACTAAATTGAAATCCTCATCTTTCGGTGCAGGTAACCTATTAGATTTATGGTTTTCCGGCTCGCTATATTGAATATAAATGTCCAGCGAGTCATCATCATTAGGCTCAAGCCCCGGGGTATAATCAGCAATGGCATATCGTTCAATATCATTTGGAACTAAAAAGAACTCCTTGTCATACTATGTTCAGTTAATAATATCACCTTTATTTTTGGCTAAATTATCGCGCCATTTGTTTAGTTCCCCAGTTGTCAGTTTGGTCCACTCTGTTTCTTCACCAATAATTCTTAAAGGTTCTTTTGAGCGATAAGAACTTCCCATCATCTTCTAAACTCATCCCTATCATACAGAGTTTTACAACATTGTTATTGGGGTCAAATTTTATATTCATTTATAATATTACCTCCAATGAACTCGCGAGTTTTTTCTTAACCGGAATCCATATTTCGCTTCGATACTTTGGATTTCCAGTGTCTGGACTCTTATTCCATAAAATTTCAGGGCCCGGGGCTGCCTCATATCCTGAAGATGGAAA
>DUNT01000091.1 GCA_012839205.1 Clostridiaceae bacterium | reverse complement strand
TAAATCGCAGCAGTCTACAGCCGCTCCACTGTTTAACGTAAAAAGATCCTTCGACTCCGCTCCGCTGCGCTCAGGATGACAATAACGTGATGTGAGAGATGGGATGTGAGAAGTGAGATGTTTGTTCACATTATTCTTAATATGAGCTTGCGAATATCAAGAAAGTTACCGCCGCGGTAGCAAGGCAATTTTCTTATTGTACAGAATGAAAGAAGGTTCATAATAACATAGGAGATTTTTACGGAGGATTTATCATGTTATTTATTTGTTATCCTAAATGCACCACCTGTCGTAAGGCACAGGTCTTTCTCGATTCCAGGGGTGTGAAGTACGATTTACGTGACATTAAAACAGAAAATCCCACTGAGGCCGAGTTACGGGATTGGTATGCAAAGAGTGGCCTGCCCCTCAAACGCTTTTTTAATACCAGCGGTTTACAATACAGGGCACTGGAGTTGTCGAAGAAACTGCCATCTATGACAGAGGATGAACAACTTTCTCTGCTGGCCAGCGATGGAATGTTGGTCAAGCGCCCAATTCTTGTAGGAGAAGATTTTGTACTGATTGGCTTCAAGGAAACCGAATGGCAGGCAAAGCTGTGAGTGCTTGTTTCCGATATTATAAAGGAGTAGTCAGACCTATGCATTATTTGTGTTGAAACTCTTTAAACTTTCTATAAACTGACGTGCTGTTCTGCCGGAACGTCCGCCACGTTCCAAAGCATACCGTTCAGCCAGCAAATCGATATTTTCAATATCTCTGATATTATACTCTTTCATAAGATGGTGTACAATCTTTAAATATTCATCTTTATCAGGTTTAGAAAACAGAATTGACAGCCCAAAACGATCTGATAAAGATGTTTGTTCCTGAATTGTTTCATTTATATGGATATCGGTTCCCTGGCGGTCTTCAAACCTTTCATTGATTAAATGCCTGCGGTTGCTGGTAGCATAAATAATTATATTTGAAGTTCTCGCTGAAACAGTGCCTTCCAACAGGGCCTTTAATGCGCCAATCTCCTCATTATGCTTTGAAAACGACAGATCATCAATAAACAAAACAAATTTTAATGGGTTACCTGCAAGCTGTTCTATTAAATCGGGTATTTTAAGTAAATCTGCTTTTCTGACCTCCACCAGGCGTAAGCCCCGGTTTGAGAATTCATTGACAACTGCTTTCACTGTAGAGGATTTCCCTGTCCCGGCATCGCCATATAAAAGTGCATTAGCGGCAGGTTTACCTTCTAGAAAGGCAATTGTGTTATCCACTATTCTTTTTCTTTCTCGTTCATATCCTGTAAGATTTGAAAGCCTGATACCATCAGGATATTTTACAGGTGCAATTTTATCATTATTATATGTAAACACTGTATGATTTGCATAAATGCCGTAGCCCAATACATCTATGCTGTTTATCCGTTCTTCATACATTTTTACAAAGTCGTATTCCGATTTTGTAGACCAATCAGGCAAAAATATATCATGTTCGATTTCTTTCTTAATATCCTGTGATGTTATTTGGGCGATTTCCTGCAGTGTTTTCAGTTCGTGTTTAACAGATTGTTGCAGCATAGGCGAAACAACCTCTTTATTTGAACATTTACGGATATATATATTTTCATCCGATATTACAAGCTGCCAGACATATTCAGTAAAATTCTCATTTGATTGAAACAACAAATATATAAAATGAGCATATTTGTCAATTTTTACGGCAGTAATATTTCCGTTTTCATCCAGCATCTCTAAAAATGCCTTTATCACCTGATCATCCAATATTTTTCGGAAAATTGACAATGCCTTCGCCTTTAATTTTAATTGCTCTAAAGCTAACATATTATTTTCCTCTCAATATTTTGGTTCCAAAATCGCTGCCTTATGAAAACTCACCAACCGGTGTCTTCGGTTTCATGTTTGCGGCTTCTGGTCATTAGGTCATATACAGCTTTTTTGCACTGCTTTCCTTCGAATAGAATTTTATATGCCTCCTGAATAATTGGCATGCTGACCTTGTATTTATCGGCAAGCTCTTTTGCGGCACGGGTTGCGGAGATTCCTTCAACCACCATTCTTACTTCCTTCTGGGCCTCTTCCACAGTATAGCCCTGACCTATTAATCTTCCAGCCCGCAGATTCCGGCTATGATTGCTTGTACATGTTACAATTATATCGCCGATGCCGGTAAGACCCGCAAAGGTTTTTGAACTTGCTCCCATGGCTTTGCCTAAACGGGCTATTTCAGTAAGTCCCCGGGTTATAAGCGCAGCCTTGCTGTTATCACCATAACCTAAGCCATCACTAATACCACCACACAAAGCTATAATATTCTTCAGTGCGGACCCGATTTCGGCCCCGACTAAATCCGGGCTTGTATAAACACGAAAATCCGGTGCCATAAAAAGATCCTGAACCTTCATTGCTGCTTCACGATTTAGAGACGCCGCTACAACCGTTGTAGGAATTCCGGCGGCTACCTCTTCTGCATGGCTGGGTCCATATAACGCAACCGGCTGAGAGTTTGGTATTTCGCTGAGCATCACCTCACTAAGCCTCATGCCTGTTTCTTCTTCAAGACCTTTTGAACAAATTATCGCAATATCGTCCTTATATACATAGGGAGCAAGTATTTTGCAGGTATCCCGAAAGGCCTGTGATGGTACCACGAGAACAATATAATTATGTCCTTCAAGGCACTCCTTCATATCAGTGGTAAACCTGATGGTATCGGGAATTTTTACTCCCGGAAGATTATTTTTATGTTCCCTCTCATTGTTGAGCATATCCACTTCCTCTTGAAACAGGGACCATACACGGACATCGTGTCCGTTTTTATTCAAAAGAATAGACAGACTTGTTCCCCAACTGCCTGCTCCTATTATTGATACAACCGACATCTCTGTTATCTCTCCTTAGTGTTTTTTAAAGTTAGTTTTTTTTCATTTCCGGCCAGCAGCCTTTTTATATTTGCACTGTGCCTGATTATTATCAATGCAACAAGTAGAGTTCCAATCAATAACATAGGTAACGGTTCCTTGAAGATGAATGCCATTACCAAGAATAATACTGCGCTTAACATCGATCCTAAAGAAACATAGCGGGTTACAGCTACAATAACAATAAACGCCCCAAGGCATATTAATGCCGATATAGGCGAGAACATAAGAATTACTGCAAAGGAGGTCATTACTCCTTTGCCGCCTTTAAAGTTAAAATATGCAGGCCAATTATGCCCGATTACAGCAAAAAAACCGGCAAAATATTCTCCGAGAAATATACCGCTTCCGGGATTAATCTCACCAAAGACATATCGTCCGATAAGACAAGCCAAAACTCCCTTTAGAAAATCTCCTGCAACTACTGCAATAGCAGCTGTCTTACCGAATGTTCTTAATACATTAGTTGCTCCTGCATTGCCGCTTCCATACTCTCTTACATCTGCTTTATAAAAAAGTTTCCCGACAATAATCGAGGTATTCACACTGCCTAATAAATAACCAATAATTGATGAAAAGACTATTACAATTATTTCTAAAGGCATTTATTGTTCTCCTCTTTCCTTTATAGTAAAACGAATAGGCGTGCCTTCGAAACCAAAATTATTCCGTAATGTGTTTTGAAGGTATCTTAAATAAGAATAATGCATTAAATCAGCACTATTGACAAATACAACAAAACTCGGCGGCTTAACCGCCACTTGCGTCATATAATATATTTTAAGGCGCTTGCCTTTGTCTGACGGGGGTTGAACCATTGCAACAGCTTCATTTAAGACATCATTTAATACCCCAGTCTGAACTCTGAATGAAGCCTGATTATCGACAAAATCAATTAAATCCAACAGGCGATCCACTCTTTGCCCTGTCTTGGCTGATATAAACACTATGGGAGCATAACTCATAAACTCCAAATCCCGAACTACATTCTTACGGTATTCTTCTAACGTTCCTGTCTCCTTTGTAACAGTATCCCACTTGTTAACGGCAATAATAGAAGCTTTTCCCTGCTCATGTGCATAGCCTGCAATTTTTGTGTCCTGGGCCGTAACACCTTCATTTGCATCTATCATTATTATACATACATCAGCCCTGTCCACTGCCGTCCATGATCTGATAATGCTGTACTTTTCAATATCTTCATCAATTCTGCTCTTACGGCGAATTCCGGCTGTATCAATAAACATGTATTTTCTGCCGTCTGCTTCGTAGAAGGTATCTATGGCATCACGGGTTGTGCCGGGTATATCACTTACGATGACACGATCCTCACCCAGTATCCTGTTTATAAGGGATGATTTGCCTGAATTGGGCTTTCCAATAACGGCAACTTTGGTATAATCGTCTTCGTCTGTATTAGAGTCATCCTTGGGAAAATAATCATAGATGGCATCCAAAAGCTCACCCATTCCCAAGCCGTGAATAGAAGAAACAGGATATATTTCACCCATTCCGAGATTGTAAAACTCATAGGCTTCCGGAGGTGTTTTCCCAATGCTGTCTGCTTTATTAACAGCTACCACAACGGGTTTTGCCGATTTCCTCAGCATAACAGCAACATCCTCATCAGCAGCTGTTAACCCGGTTTTTATATCCACCATCAGAACAATTACATCAGCGGTATCGATGGCTAATTGAGCCTGCCTTACCATCTGCTGCTTAATATAGTCTTCCGAATAGGCTTCAATTCCGCCAGTATCGATGAGGGTAAATTTCTTCCCTCTCCATTCGCTTTCAGCATAGATACGGTCTCTGGTAATACCGGGTGTATCCTCAATAATTGATATTCTTTTTCCGGCAAGATAATTAAAAAAAGTAGACTTGCCTACATTTGGTCTTCCAACTACTGCAACAACAGGTTTTGACACGCTTTTACCCCCATAATTCTTTTGCAATATAAACATTGTACCCGCTTTTTGCCAAGATATCAAACCTATTCTACAATAATCATTTGTATCAATAAAAGATCCTTCGACTCCACTAACGCTGTGCTCAGTATAACAGCAAGCGGTATTGCGCGACCCTCAGGATAGCATCCCATTGTCATTGCTATGAATAAGCCATGTGGAACCTTTAGCCAATGTCATGCGTGCCGCTCAGGAATTTCATCCGGAAATTATTCGCGCCGCTCCGCAATCCATGATCCGCTTCACGCATGACATCGGCAGCGGTTCCTCCATGTTTCCTCCCTGCTAAAATTCATTTATCGTGGTGCGGGTAACGTGTGAAAATTCTGAGCAAAGCGAAGAATCTTATGCGTTGACATTTAAGACCCTTTGGCTAGTCGAACCTCAGGATGAAAAATCTTTATGATGTTCATATTTTGTCTTTCAACTTATATATATTATTAAGAAACAGACTTTTTCGGAGAAGCAAATGTTTGATGAATTATTTTTTTCTGATGAAGAAAACAAATCATGCGAGGAAGAATCCAGAGCAAATACTTTCTCAGAAAACTGCAGAAATGTTGATAATATAGTTCAGGAAGTACGGGAACTTGATGATGTAAAATACTTTTTTGATTTATCAGGCAACAGCCCTGAAAACACAAGTCAGGCATTAAATACCTTTCAACAAAGAATCATTCTCATTACAGGCGGTAAGGATGAAAATATGTCCTACGATTCGTTGGGTGAGTCTTTGGTTAAAAAAGTAAAGCATTTGATTCTTATCGGACCGACATCAGGGCTTATAGAAATGAGCCTCATGCGTAAGCTGACAGGTAAGAACCAGGGAATTGATATTCGTATAACCCGTTGCAGTACATTAAAACAAGCTGTGGATTGTGCTTATCTCTCAGCAAAGCCTGGTGACACAGTTCTTTTATCCCCTGCAAGCAGTTGTATCCCCGAAATATACGATGAATTAAAAGAAGTATATATTAAGTATATAGATGCATTATAAAAAAATAATAAATTTTAGTATCTTTTGCTTCTTGCCAGTTTAAGGTATAATTATGCTGTCAGCATATGTTAAATCATCTCTGTAATGACGTAAGATTACAAATTATGAGGTTAATTATGGAGTCTTGTGGTTACTGCATTTGCTTTGTGGAGCAGCCAGCAAATCGTGCCCTGGCTGAAAAGCTGATTACAGAGATATCAACATATACTCTCCCTAAAAAAATGTACATTTTGGCAGAAGAAGTACAATACAAAACCGGTCGTTTCTTACCTATCACAGATGGGACTCCATTAACAAAAGAGCAGCTGGATATTCTCTCTGGTTGCCGCTGGTTATTGATTATATGTAATAAAGAAGACAGAAATTCATCAGGCATCAGCCAGGCAATAAACTATTTTGCAGCCAACAAGGGAAAAGATTTCATACTTCCCGTTCTTCTTAACGGGGAACCTGAGTCAGCATTTTCTCCTGAGTTTTTTGAAAAACGTAAAAGTATAATAACTTTTAATGACGGGACAACTCAGGAGATAACTGAGATAGTTGAGCCTCTTGCTATTGATGTCAGAGCAAAAGATATTAAATCTTCTCTTTCCCTTTTACATCATACACGAATTAAAATCGTGGCTGCTTTGATTGGTGTCAGTTATGATACTCTGGAGCAAAGACATGAAAAAAGAATCCGGCAGAGACTGAAAACTATTGCTTTACTCGCTATATTACTGCCTGTTATTTTAGGTGGTTTTTTTACATATCTCTGGTTTAATTCAAAGCATAAGACAGAAATTGCTATCGCTAAAACTCAGTTGTCCAAGGACCTTTTGGCTGATATGTGCCTGAACTATCCGCTGCTTTTTCAAGATACTCCTGAAATTCAGCCTTACGTTGATTTATTATTAGTCAATAGTCTGGAAAAACTTCGAATAGCAGAAAGTGAGTATATCCCCCTTCTTCCTGTTGATGAACTGCTGCTGCCCAAGGCTGATGATGATTTGATTCAATTTCGTAATAAGGCCAAGATCCTTCGTTATCTGGGCAAAAAAGAAGAGGCAGTAAATGCATATAAGAAAACTGCATCAATGCTGGAACAAGGTTCTGAGCTTTACTCACGAGTTTCCGAGCTGTTTGTAAAAAACACAGACCCTAAAGTTTATCCCAGCGGCATCCTGGTGATAGAAATTGAAGACGAGGTTTCCAAAGCATGCGGCGGGCTTCGAGTAGGAGATATAATTGTGGAAACAGGTAGTTTTAAGTTCAGAGATTTGGGTCAATACGAAATCTATCTCCATAATCGTGCCATAAAAAACAGGAATATGAAATTTACAATCCTTAGGCCTGATAATAATGAACTTTCAAGAATGACACTACTGATAAAACCCGAGAATTTAGTTTATTTAGCAGAAGAAATGTAAGGGGGGATTATGATGATAGAAACAGAGCAAAATATAGTATATGAAGTTTTTTTAAGCTACCGTCATAAACCCCGGGATAATAAAATTTGTAAAAGAGTTCATACACTGCTTGAAACCTTTAAACCTCCCAGACGCTATAAAGACGCTGATATAAACCGGGTCTTCCGTGATGATGCTGAACTTCCGGCAGCAGGAATTTTAAGTGATACAATTGAAGCAGCTTTAAATTCTTCTCGTGTTTTGCTGGTGATTTGCTCCAAGGATACTCCTGAATCCCAATGGGTGGATAAAGAGGTAAGAACATTTATTGAATTGGGGCGTTCTGACAAAATTTATGCCTTGTTAATAGATGACGATCCACAAATTTGCTTTCCTCAGTCCCTAAAACTGGTCCCCGGAATAGAGAATCGAACTTTAAGAGTAAAGTATACCACAAAAGGATTTAGTCTGAGAAAATTAAAGGACGAGCTTTTGAGAGTTGTCGCAGCGGCAACAGACACTCAGTTTGAACATCTTAGAATAGCAACAAAGAGGAGAAGACTCATCCGTTCAATACTGGCCGGTCTGATTTTATCGCTCTTTTTGATTATTTCCGGTTTGTATTCTTTATACCAATGGCTTACGGCATCATATTACTATGCATATACTCAGCGCGAAGAAATAGTAATTAAAGATATTATCGATGATATAAACTACAATCTCATCTCTGCCGTTGAAAATATACCGACAGCTGCTCCTGCCCTTGTTAGAATAATCAGTGATAACAACAAGTATTTAGACAGAATGATGGCCATTGACGGATCAACTGAAAAGAGCATTGGAGATAAAGCAAGAAACTATCTTAACCTGGCCCGGGCATATATGATTACAGGCGATTTAAAAGAAACACTTAATGCCTCCGAGGAAGCAATTGAAATATATGAAAACCTTGCAGCCAAAAGTAACGATGAGAAGAAGAATTATGATTTAGCAACGAGTTATAATCTCGCAGGGTTTTTTATGCAGTATTTATCTGAATATGAAAAAGCAGTTTACTTTTTCGAGAAAGCTGCCGGTGTATATACAATGCTGGAAAAATCATTTAATTATGATGAATATTCAGAAAATCTGGCTGCTTGTTATAACAGTATGGGACTTTGCCATTACTTATTGAAAAATTACCGTGAAGCAGCCGATTCATTTGCATATGAGATTAATATCCGTATAAAACTAAAATATGATATGTTATTGGCCGAAAATCAGATTATGTTTGCAGATCTCTACTCTTATGCTGCTACATGCTATAATCTGGCAGCGGAAAACAAAAAGGCGGCAGACTATTACAATAAGGCTGCTCCTCTGTATAAAAATCTTTACGAAAACAGTGGTGAGGCTGAATTCTATCAATCTTACGTTGTTTCCCTCTACAATCTTGGCATTAACCTGGCCTATGACACAGATAATACCGAGGCTGAGTATTATCTGAGACTGAGTGTAGCAGAGGCCGACAAATTAGTCAGAGAATCTATGGATGAGTTTGATCCATACTACCTTTCTATGTATGCTATGTATGATTTACTGTATGCCACAGATGATAAAAAAGAAGAAGCCCTCAATATGGTTTCAATTGCTTATAAAAGCAATTCCACGGACTCCTTCATCAGACATATTTATGCTTATAGTCTCCTATTCAGTAATTACTATGATGAAGCCTCAGATATCCTCAATACTCTTATTGAAGAAAATCACTCCAATGTTCAGAAGATTAAGAGGGATCTTGAGCTTTTCATCATCAGAGGACGTTCTACAGACGCTTTGCTCAAATTAAAGGATAGTCTGTAGTCTTTTTATTCATCAGTAAACAGAGCCGTAGAAAGATAACGTTCCCCTGTATCAGGAAATAGGGCTACTATCCTTTTACCTTTGTTCTCAGGCCTCCTGGCCAAAACTTCAGCAGCATGAAGAGCTGCTCCGCTGGAGATGCCCACCAGCAAGCCTTCTGTTTTGGAAAGTTTTCTGGAGGCAGCGAAGGCTTCCTCATTTTTTACTTTGATGATCTCATCCAGTATTTCCGTATTCAGAACTTTAGGAATAAAACCGGCACCTATTCCCTGTATCTTATGGGTGCCTTTTTGCCCTCCTGATAACACAGCTGAATCTTCAGGCTCAACAGCAACTATTTTTATACCAGGATTTCTTTCTTTCAGCACTTCGCCAACACCGGTTACAGTACCTCCAGTTCCGACACCTGCAACAAAAATATCAACCTTCCCGTCAGTATCTCTCCAAATCTCCTCAGCAGTGGTCTTCCTGTGGATTTCAGGATTAGAGGGATTCTCAAATTGCTGGGGTATATAAGAATTTGGTATTTCTTTCGCTAGTTCTTCGGCTTTGTTAATGGCTCCAGCCATACCTTCAGTACCTGGAGTCAATACCAGCTCCGCTCCTAAGGCTTTCATCAAGTTTCTTCTCTCAAGGCTAAAAGTATCTGGTAGTGTTATTATGAGTCTATATCCTCTGGCAGCAGCCACAAAAGAAAGTGCAACACCTGTATTTCCACTGGTAGGTTCTATAATGACTGTATCTTTATTAATAAGTCCTTTATCCTCGGCATCTTTAATCATAGCATAGCCAATTCTGTCCTTGACGCTTCCCAGGGGATTATAATATTCCAGTTTCCCGATGATTTCAGCATCCAGATTTTCTGCTTTCTCATAATTAGAAAGTTTCAAAAGAGGTGTATTTCCTATAAGCTCTGTTAAACTCCGGGCTATTTTCATATCTGCCCCTCCTTAATATTACTATTCATATCTGTTTAATATGTTTTAATTGTAACCCCATTTTTCCTCTCTGTCAATAAAAATTATTATTATTTCATCATTTATAATCAAGATTATCAATATATGCTTACGACTGGGTTTCGCTTATTATTCCGCCTCCCACCACCAGGTCACCTTCATAAAGAACTACGGATTGACCTGGCGCTACAAACGCAATTGGGGTATCAAATACAATCTTTGCTCTGTCATTTTCTAATGCAATAAGTTTTGCGGGAGCCTCCTTTTGCGAATAACGGGTACGGGCCATAACAGCTTTCTCCTCACGAGGTTTTTCGTAAAGTATATAATTCATATCTTCTGCGATGAGGCTGTTAACCATGCCCTCCACTTTACTTCCCAGGGTAACGGTATTATTTTTACTGTCTTTTGATATTACATATTTAGGTTCGGAAAAACTCATGCCAAGTCCTTTTCTTTGTCCAATGGTATAGTTAATCATACCTTTGTTCTTCCCGATTACATTACCTTTTTTATCAAGATAAACACCTTCCGGAAAATCTATCCCTCTATATTTTTTAATAAAATCCGTATACTTACCATTAGCAACAAAGCAAATATCTTGGCTGTCTGGCTTTTTTGCGTTCACCAGATCCTTTTTCTCGGCTATAGCTCTCACCTCAGCCTTGCTGTATTCACCTAAGGGAAGTAAAAGCCTTTTTAATTGATCCTGTGTCAGCATATAAAGGACGTAGCTCTGGTCCTTTGACAGATCTTTAGCTTTTTTCAGAATATATCTGTCTGATTTTTCATTGTACTCAATCCTTGCATAGTGGCCTGTGGCAATGTAATCCATGCCAAGGGCCCTTGCCTTATTCAACATTGCCTCGAACTTAATATATCTGTTACAAGCAATACATGGGTTGGGTGTAATTCCGCCAAGATATGAGTCTACAAAATAGTTAACTACCTTTTCCTCGAAAAGCTGCTTCATATTTAGTACATAGAAGGGTATACCCAACTTGAAAGCCGAAGCTCTGGCATCCTCAACATCTTCCAATGAGCAGCAGGTTCTGGTCATTGGCTTATCGCAATCATTGGGCGAATCCCACAATTTCAAAGTAGCTCCATATACTTCATATCCCTCATCTATTAATAAAGCTGCGGCGGTACTCGAATCAACTCCGCCGCTCATACCTACCATTACTTTTTTCTTTGCTTCCATATATTCTCCATTACAATTTCCATTAATTAAACATTAATTAAATATGTTATTATATATAATACATTATGGCATCCGAGTGGTTCAGACGCTTGTAGTCATTAACCAAATCCTCCAGTGTAATGGAATCCACCACATTGCTGATACTTTCATCGATTTTGTCCCAAACACTTTGCTTAAGGCAGTATTGAATACTCCTGGTATCTATATTCTCTGTATCGATGCCATCTATAACAGACAAGCTCCCTTCCAGAATGCGCAATATAGTGCCTACTTTTATATTTGCCGGATTTTCTGAAAGAATGTATCCGCCTTGAGCGCCTTTAACACTCTTTACCAATCCGGCTTTTCTGAGCCCGGAGAAAACTTGTTCGAGATAGTTGGTGGAGATACTCTGTCGTTCTGCAACAGCACTTAATGCTACATGCTCATTCTGGGCATTAATTGCTAAGTCTACCATAGCTCTGAGACCATATCTCCCCCTTGTTGATATTTTCATATAATCCTCCCCGTAGTTTTCCTATATGTTTTATAGTAATTATATATCTTATATTTAGCAGCGTCAATTTAGACAAATATCCAATTGTACTTATTCTACTTTGCAATAAGATCCCTGATTACCTCACCAGCAATTATCAGCCCCGCAACAGAGGGAACAAATGAAACACTGCCTGGAACCTGATTTCTGTCCGAACACTTTCTTTGGGTTCCTTTCGGGCAAATACAGTTGCTTGAACAACTATTTTCTTCCGATTCTTTTGGTTTTATAGGCTCCTCGGTGGAGTACACAACCTTAAGGGATTTAATACCCCGTTGCCTTAATTCTCTTCTCATCACCTTTGCTAATGGATCCATGGTTGTTTTATAAATATCAGCCACCTGAAACTTTGTCGGGTCCAGCTTATTCCCTGCTCCCATACAGCTTATTATTGGTATATTGCGTTTTTGGGCTTGTACAACCAAGTCAATCTTTGCGGTTACAGTGTCAACAGCATCAACTATATAGTCGTAATCATCCCTTATCAAATCATCCGACTTCCCGGGTAAGTAGAAGCATCTGATAGCATCCACCTCAGCATCGGGATTTATCTCAAGAATCCGTTCTTTCATAACCTCAACTTTGACTTGTCCAATGGTCTTTCTGGTTGCGTGTATCTGACGATTTAAATTTGTCAGACAGATCAGGTCATCATCTATCAAAACAAAGTGGCCCACTCCGGACCTGGCCAATCCTTCCACCACAAAAGTGCCTACCCCGCCTATCCCGAATACGGCAACTCTGCTGTTTTTAAGTTTTTCAAGACCTTCTTTCCCTATTAGAAGCTCAGTTCTGGAAAATCCATGAAGCATTTAGTATCCTCGCATTTCAATAATTATTACGCATTATTACTTACAACGCATATGTTTAGTTTTTAATAATATTTTTACTTTTATTATGTTAAACCTCAATAAGAAAAGCAACATTAATACAAGAAAATTTTACCGAATTATTCAGGATACAAATTTGTACACAATTATTTTTATATAGTATGTTTTTTTATACTAATAATGTCAATATAAACTACCACAATTTGGCTTATTAGTATAAACAGTTTTTAGGAAAAGCGCATTGAATAGTAATTACCAATATAGTAGAATAGATAAGAAAATCCCAATTAATTCCTTCAAGGGGGTTGACCAGAATGTTTGAAATCACAACTCAAATGATCCAGGCTTTTGCAATCCTTGTTTCAGTCACCGCTTTTGGTGTAGCAGCATGGATGTATACTTGGGTCAAAGCTCAGCCTTCTTCTAACAAACGTAT
>DUNT01000090.1 GCA_012839205.1 Clostridiaceae bacterium | reverse complement strand
AGGGTTTTTAAAACATTAGTGATGTATAAAGAGAAATTCGAGCCTAAGACTGTGATACTTATATTCAGGTATTCCACATTTCTGATAATATCCCTTTTTTTCTTATTTGATGTTACCATAAATCCATTACCCCGAAGAGTGTTTATTGTTTTGTGCATTGGCATTTCTGCTTTGTTGCTTAATTATTTATATATAAATAAACTGAACAATACCAGAACGGTTTTTTTTCTTTTGGCCGCGGAAACAGTGTTTAACATACTTATTCTTATTCCGTCAGGGGGAATTGAAAGTCCATATATATGGTATTCGTTAAATACCATATTTGTTGCTCTAATAGTGTTTAGAAGAAAAGCATACTGCTGGTTGAATTTATTCTTTTATTTATTCTGTGCGATTTGGGTTTCTGATTGGATTTTAGACAAACAAAACGATATTGTCGGTGTTTTGCAAAAAGAATCAAATTATATTCTGAGTTTAATACTGATCACATTAGCTTTACGCATACTGGTAGAATACAACAAAAAAATTGAGGAAAAAAATATCAGTCTTAAAACTGCAAACGATAACATATTAACCGCCAACAAGAAAATAAAGGAATATATAAATTCTATTATGGAACTGTATCAGGCTGTTCATGTTTTAGCCAGCCAGCAGGACAGGGAAAATCTTATGGATGTCATATTAGAGTACACAGCTAAAATAACAAAATCAAATCGGGTATTCTATATTAATAAGAATCAACACTATGGAAGAGATGACTTCTTATGTTCCTTCTGCAATAAGAATAGGCCAAAAGGAGAGTGCTATATGAGAGTGTTGGTTGTTGATGATCATCCTCTGGTAAGAAAAGGAATTATATCAGCTTTAAAATTTGAACAGTGTATGGAGGATATACAGGAGGCTTCAAATGTTGATGAGGCACTGTCTTTGCTTATAAGAACCAAACCTGAGATAACGATGGTAGACATAAATCTTGGAAAAGAGGATGGGCTGGAGGTGGTCAGCAAAGCCAGGCAATATAAATATGAGTCTAAATTCATTGTTTTGACCTCATCATCCAAAAGGGAAGATTTTGAAAGAGCACAAAATATGGACGTAGACGGTTACATTTTAAAGGATGCTTTTACTGAAGACATTATTTATGCTCTTAAAACGGTTAACAGAGGCAAAAAGTATTATGATCCTTCTATAGTGCAATATAAATTCGATTATACCGAAAAATCATTGTTTAACGAGCTGACTAATAGAGAGCTGGATGTACTTAAAAAGCTTGGCAAAGGTTTTAGCAACCGGCAGATAGCCAAGGATTTGTTCATATCGGAGCATACAGTAAAGAAACATGTCAGCGCTATATTGGGTAAGCTGGGACTGAGCCATCGAACAGAAGCGGCACTTTTAGCTAACCGGCAGCTGGATAATGCGCAGATAATAAATATGTAAATTTCGGTTTGTTATAAATATTAAGTCAGGCGAGGTAATATTATGGGGAAGAAAATTAAAAGAAAATTGCTGATTAACAGAACTGCCGTATTATTAACTTCCATGCTCGTACTAAATGTAGTTGGTATAGGGTATGGACTTTGGGACAATGGGATTGATATGTTAACCTCGGTTTTTACAGGTGAATTGGGTGTTCGCTTCGATGAGAACCGGGCTGATTTGTCAAAATACAATAACGGAGGGTTAATTATCAGCCGTCCTGACGATTTAACAATTCAAGTGGACGGGATTATTCAACTGGAACCCAGAAAGGTTGTAACAGAGACAGGGGAGGCTGTTATAACAACCGCAGAATATGATGAGTATGAAGAAATATTAGATTTTAACATAGTAAATAACGGAGATATTCCGGTTGTACTTAAAAAGCAAAAAATTATTAATAAAAATGAAGAGTTAAAATTAGATATTATAGCAGAAGCCGAAGAAGCAGGTGAACAGACGTTTACAAAATCAAATCCTCAATTGCACATACAAGCAGGTGAGGGCGAACATTATTTTGAAATTGAATTTGAGTTTAAACAAAAACGATAATATGGTTGGGAGTGAAATAACTGTGAAAAAGATAGTATGCATTGTATTAAGTATAATGACTGCTTTTATGTTGTTTTCGGCGGCTTATGGCCTTTGGGAGAAAAAGCTCACTATAAAAGGCAATTTTAAAGTTGTTAAAATGGAACCTGATTTTGAAACAGGAATTGTTCAAAAGGTTACTCCAACAGAAAACCCTGCTTTGATGGAAGGTATTGTACAGCCAGCTGCTATTGAGGGTACCGGAGAACCGGCCAATATGGATGCTACTGAAGATCAAACTTCAACAGGAGAGACAGAGATAGTAAATGAATCAGGTAGAGAAGAATTAGTGCAGGATACTGTTGAGCCAATAGAAGCTGTACCGGATATAATTGAAGAAAATGAAGCTGAAGAAGTTAATAAGGACTATACAGATGATTCAAACCAATCAAAGGAACAAGTTCCCCAGGAGAAGTCAACACCGGATGAGGGATCTGGTTCAGATGACATACCTGCAGAAAACAACCGGGATAATAATGAACCCCCTGTGCAAACAGAAAATCAGGCAAAACAGGAATATGAACCAGACACAGCCAATAATGAAATTATTGAATAAAGGTGCATGTGATAATAAAATGATTAATAGATTTTCACCGACCAGAATTTCCAAGGCGAAGTGCCTGCTATTGGTCGGTTGTTTACTGTTCTTATATATCTTAGATAATTCATCAATCCTCCCTGTTATCGATTTCGAATATATTGATTATATTAAGCTTTTACTATGGATTGGGCTTGCGCTATTGATCGTAAGAATCCCCAGGATTCGTTTTAGCGGAAAGCTAAAACATAAGAATAGTATAGCTGGGTGGGCAGTTATTTTTGGACTAATTAATATTATGGTTATGATACTTGCAGGATTTTTTTTTGGATTTGGGAAAAGCCCATATAGTCAAACTTTGAGCGGAATAATAATCAATATTTTTACGATAGGTACTAAAATAACAGGTAAAGAATCTGCAAGAAATTATCTTGTTAACAGCCTGACAAAAGAAGAAAGATATACAGTGTTTATCCCCATAGCTGTATTTATGACTCTTCTTAATTATCCGGTCATTTCCTTTTTTAATCTAAAGGGGTTTGAAGCAACGGTAAAATATATTGCTCAATATGTCGTGCCTGATTTCTGTCAGAACCTGATGGCAACATACATGTCCTTTTTGGCCGGTTGGATACCTCCACTTCTTTATATGAGTATTATACAGGCATTTAACTGGCTGTCTCCCATATTACCTGATCTGAACTGGATAGCTGCCACATTTATCGGGATACTGTGTCCTGTTTTTTCCCTGATTGCCATGCAGGGTATATATTTTAAAGAGACAAGAGTTTTTAAGAAAAGAGAAGAAAAGAAGCAAAGATCATTTGGCTGGGTAGTGACATGTTTAATTTCAATTTTTATGGTTTGGTTTGCGGTAGGAGTATTTCCCGTTTATCCGTCAGTAATTGCAACCGGCAGTATGGAACCGATGATAAAACCCGGTGACATGATTCTGGTTAGAAAAATTCTCAAAGAAGAGGAGGTCAGCGAACTGAAGGAAGGTGATATCATTCAGTTTAAGAGGGGAGATATTTTAATATCCCATCGTATTATTAAAATAGTTGAAGATGATAAGGGGAAAAGTTTTGTAACCAAGGGGGATAACAACTCTTCAGTAGATTCTGAGCTTGTAAAGCCTGAATATCTCAAAGGAAAGATATCTTATGTTGTTCCGAAAATCGGTTGGCTGACACTTCTAGTTAAGCAGAAGCAGGATAACCCGATCATTCATGAAGTTGAATTTTAATTTGAACCCTATACGAAAAATAAGCTGACCTACAATTTATAGGTCAGCTTATTTTTTAAATCAGGAGACTTAATAGTTTACCTGAATAAATTTTAATGATAATCTGAAAGAAGTTGTTGTATCCTCAAATTGGCTACCGCTAATAGTATCAGGCATTAAGATTTGATAATTAGGGGCTTCTGTGCCATTTGGCAGCAATATATTACTTGTTCTCAGCATTAACTTTTCACCGGGCTGGATAACAATATTCTTAAGAGCATTTGTAAGACCGGCTGCCAGGTCGTCAACATTGTCTGCATCTACAGCATCAATTGCTTCATAGGTTAAAGGTCCAATTATCGGCTTTCTAACTACCTGGTCAAACTTATAATTTAATGCATTGGCTAAAGCAGTATTATTAAGAATAGTTCCGGTAACAGTCTCAATTTTGGCAGCAACAGTACCTGTGTTTTCTACTACAAAAGCCAGAGATGCTCCTGCACCCGGATAGAAATTCGTAACCGTAAAGTCCAGACTCTGTCCGTCTGGGGATATAATGGCGTTAGTTGTCACTAAATCTGAATTACAAAGTTCAGGGAAATCATCCCAATCATCGTCATCATAATCAATAAAAGACACATCCAAATAACCTGTTTCAACAGTATTCTTAATGGTCAATGTCTGATCCCAATAGGCATATCCAGCGCCTACCAGCATAATAGAAACAACCAGTACAAGAACTAAAAATTTAGTCTTTTTCATATTGATTCTCCTTTTT